>CAMWPJ010000001.1 GCA_947176035.1 uncultured Clostridia bacterium
TAAGGCTTTTAATTTGGTTATCGTGGTCTTTGAGTTCAACTGCGATTTCTTCTGCTGTCATCTGAAATAATCCTCCTTTCGTAAAATAGGCATAAAAATAACCGTGTTCATTTTGACACGGTCTATGAATTATTATCCTTGTCTGCCTGCATCTCCTCACTCCACGTTTGCGTAATAACCTCACCATCAATGTAAATCGGCAATCTGTAACAGCCCTCCTGTGTTTCAGGGTAAGGCTCAATGTTTAAGTCCTTATACCCTAACGCTCTGATCCTGTCCTCAGGCGGATTGCTTGTTACTGTTCCGTTTTCCTTGATATACGGCGGTGCTTTTTCTATTTCAGTTTCACTTATGAATTTATACAGCATAGTTAAATGCCTCCTGTCCTATTATGTCATACTCAAATCTTCCGCTTACCTTATCATACAAGCAAGCTACTCCATTATTATCCAGCACAGGCACTGCGTGATAGATTTCTTCACCGGTTGCTTTATTGTAGCCTATCAACTCATATAACCGCATTTTTACAAGTGAGTCAGTTCCATAATTCGGTGACGATGCTTTCAACTGACACTGACCGAACACACCAAGACCGACATCATCAGGCGGTGAGATTGGCAAATAAACCTTACCCTTATTCACTCCGTCCCATAACACATTGCCGTTAACATCGTTAAACAATATGGTATGGCGGTTTTTATCCACTGCCGTTTCTGATGCTATGGATGCACCACTCATTTTCTGTATCTGAAAACGATTGTTATATATTTTCAATGGTCTGTATCTGTGTCCGTCCGCATAATATGCACAGCAAAATCTGTTACTGCCTTCATACGTTGTTTGTGTCAACTGAAAATCCATATACACAGTTAAATTGTTTGACGGCTTCATAACGGTTTCAATAACCTGCTTGCCTGTGCTTTCTATATATGAAAGCCTCTGATAGTTCGGCTTGGCTGAGAGCATTGCTCTTAATTTACTCCTGAGCATAGGGCACACTTCTTGATACGGCATTGACATTGATTCCGTCATACCAGAACATCACGTTATATGTTGTATTGGCTGCAGGTACAAACACATTGTCAATAACATCATCACCTGTGAACAGGATTGTCTGCGGATAGCTCAGCGTAGTCGGCTTATTGCCGCTGTTGAACACAAGGCTTGAGATATAGTTAACAGGAACATTTGACGGCAATCTGAGTTGCAAATCTGTACAAATACTGTTTTTGCGGTATTCCGTATTATGACCAAGCACAAAAGATATTTCCGCTTCTGTATAAATAACAGGCTTCTCAGATTCAAACTTCTCTTTTGTCCAATTTCGCAGATTTTCCACTGCTTCGGAAATCTTATCATCAATTACAGTTGAATCAAAGCCGTTATCCATTACAAGCTCACCATTTTTCTTGCTTAATGTTGTAAACATTGTTGTAGGAACATCAGCACTAAAAACTACTTCAATAATAACAAGAAGGATATAGTCATCTTCCTGCATACTTTCAGTCATTCTTGCAAGATAACCCTCGTCAGCAAACAAGGCATCATATTCCTCTATTGTTTTAATGACTACTATGTCCTTGAGTTTGCCTCTGTGTAAAGCTTGCTGTGCTTTTATATCAGCGAGGGAAATATCACCAATAATCTCAACCTCGTTTATTGTTGGAGGCTTTTGAACAATATTACCAACCAAATCTTCAATTTTAAATCTTCCAAGTCCTTCTGAATTAGTTCCTATTACAGTTCCATCTATATCAAATGATAAAATATCAGTTTCTGATAATCTATTAAATCCCATTACATATTACCTCCCATCATATTTTCAAGATTGTTTAGTCTTTGCTCTGTGGTCTGCATATACTTTTTAAAACCGGCGAGGCAGTAATAAGTAAGCGAATCATAGTCAATATTCCAAGTTATTTCGCTATCATCACGTTTTAAGATTTCATCATCAGTAAGATCTTCAAGCTCAGGTATTATTTTTGGAATCTGAATCACACTACCGTCTTTGTCGACTATTTCTTCATATTCGTCATAAATAACACTTGCTTGATACACACCTGAATTACGAATTCCAAGCTCCTGAAACAGTTTGAAAACCTCTTGTGCAATTACTCCACACTTAACATCCTTTTCGCCTATAAAATTGAACTGTACTATTGAAAGTCTTTTAAGTATTTCTAAACCGATTTCAGCATCATTAATATTTTCTTTCAGTTTAGCATCTGATGTATTCAAAGAATTTGAAGCATATATATTTGCCACTCTACGAGCTGAAGAACCTATAGAGGAATAGGTATTTGCCTGTGAAGAGCCACCATTCACTATTCGATAGGGATACAACGTACCATTATTGGTTATGCCCCAGTATCTTCCGTCAGTAGCAGATACTTGTGTTCTGATACATATATTGCTCTTTGCGTGTAGGTGAGTATAGTTTGATTCATCATTGCCAATAAATATATTATTATCTGTTCCTAAACCTATAAGGGTATGTTCTTTACCGTCAGTTGATAAACCTTTTAAATACCTTCCATTTGCCAATTTAATATTCTGCTTACCATCAGTTATTAACTTTTTCAGCAAAGAATTAAGATCCGTTACTCCTGTTCCACCTCTTGATACTGAAAGAGTACCAGAGGTTATATCAGTAGCAGAATGAGTATGTACAGATTTTGCAGCACTGATTTTTTCTGTCGTAACGCCATGCGGATTATCTTTATTTGCAATATGTGTTATAAGCACAGAAATATGTTTTTTTACTTTGCCCCATAATATACTTGCGGTGTCACCTGAATTTATATTGTCATTGGTTTTTGATTCTGTAAACGTTGGACAAGCATCATCTACAGAAACATTTTCAACACGTTCAAGTCCAATATCCTCAGCTGTTACATTATGAGGATTTTCCTTATTGTTAATATGTTCCTCAACAACTTCTTTGCTTGCATATGCTGAATATTCACCGATTATTGCACTTACGTGTTCTGCATCACCTATACAAATATTTATGTCATTCTCTAACATAACAAGTGATTCTGAATTAACAGAAGAAATCGGCTGAGGAGTACCTTCATTGTAAGCATAAGAAAACAGAAATTCGTTATCGTTTTCATCAAGTGCAAACAAAGCGTATTCAGTCCAGTCAAAAGTATTTTCAACAGATGCACAATCAAGCTGCCAATGAATTATGGCATTAGTACCATTTCTTTCATAGCTTGTAAGATTACCAAAACACACAAAGTTTTGCATTTGTGTTATATCTTCAAAATCAATTGAAGGTCTTTCACCGTTACCAAGTCCAACTCTGGAAAAACGCAGTGTTGCACCTTCAATAGTTTTAAGCATCTGTGCCTGTGCATTTTTAGTCGGTTTTAATCTGGGAAACATCAGCAACACTCCTTTCCTCAATTAAAATATTTCCATCATCATCTAAAAGCATATTATTGTCATCATCAACAAACCAAGTAGGAGTATTAGAATAGTCAATCTCTTCTGAGTTTTGTTGAAAATGCAATCTAAATACTGAAATTTGTGCAAGACCAATTTTAGAATCTGTTTCAAAAACAATGTCATAGAATTTTTTTAAGTGTGCCGGCAATCTAACATCAAGAATTCTTACGTTTTCCACATAATCAGATATTGAATCTGAATAACGTGGCACTTTAAGTTTTATTCTTAATAAAAAGTTTCCATTTTCGTCCTGTTCGTCAAAGTAGGTTTCAGCCTCAAGATTGTAACTTGCGGATGTTTCTTTGATAACAGATGCAGAAATCTTTCCATAGCCTCTAAAATGGGCTGTAAGCACTTTTTTTCTATCATCCAATGTCTGATTACTTGCAGGAATAATACTCAAAAATTCCTCAAGTGAGGCAACTGCATCATAGTCCATATAATTAATAAACATATTGTTTAAGACTATTTCAAATGCAATTTCAGCAGCATCAAGAACTTTTCCTTGTGCTTTCAAAATTTCTTGCATTTCATAAATGCGGTCGTAAAAACGAGGATAATAGCTCTTAATCAATTCATAGTTGTTTTGGTTACTTTCAAACCATAAGTATCTTTGATTACACTCCGTGCGTAAATATAACTTATTCATTGAACACAATCTCCTTAAGGTTTGGAATTTCACCTGCAGGAACAATATAATTTAATGATTTACCATTTATTAAAACACCTTCAAAATCTTCAATGCCATTAGAAGATGCTATTATTGAACTAACCTGAATTAGTTTAACAGTTATATTCTTTTTAGCATCATAAGATTTTGTAAGTGATGAAAAATAGTTTGCAATATTTTTTCTAATAACAGATGTTGCCTCTTCCTTGCTGATTCCTTCAGATAAAAGGGGATTCAATATGGTTACTGCAATATCATTATTAACAGCTGTTACCGCTAAGAAATGTGCTCCGATAGGTGCCACTCCTTCGCCTATACCATCACCGACAATAAGCTCTTCACCATCAATAACAACCTTAGTATTGCGTGTTATAGGGTCTATAAAATCCTGTACAGTCTTAACTATTTCATTAGTACAAGGTTGATTATTGCTATCAGTTAAAACCGCCTTAACGGTATTAGGACCAGCAAACAAAGGGAATATAGTAGCAGTACCAACACCCTTTATGTTTTCGCACCACGTTTTATACTGTTGAGCGTTTGCATTTTCAGCTGGTGCGGAAAGCATTTCCTGAATTCTTAATCTGAAAGCATCGTCATCCTCTTCATCGATACCACTGCGTATGATGTTGCCAATCCTTGCACTTGCTAAATCATCTATTGTTTCAACAGGCAAAGCGGAAGTACCAACAGGAATATTATTACTATCAGTTCCCGGTGTTTCAGCCTCAATATAAAAACTTTCATCTTCACTCTGTCTAAGAATAAAATACATTCCATCAACAATGAATCTGTCGCCTTCCTCAATATCAACTTCCTCAAACGGTATACCTGTGGCAGCTGTAAGGGTAATATTATATTGAGATGTTTGAGCCTCTTCACGTTTTAACTTGCTCATATAGAGGTTAGCTGCAAGGATGTCAAGACTTTCGCCTGTTGCTGTTCTCACTGAGCTTTGTTCTGATATAATGTTTGCATCAATAAACAATTGTGCAAGTCTGTTGAAAGATCCTGAAATGGCATCAAAAAAAATGCTGCCTTGACGAGTATCAATATCCTCAGGAGCGTTTTTTATTGCTTGTTCAATAAGTTCATCAGCTGTATATTCATTAAAAAGCGCCATTATACCACCTCCTCAATTTGAATATCTCCGTAAATGGTATGGGCTGTAAAACTAATGTGTGCCTTGTCTTTTTCAAGAGTTATTTCAAAGTCACCTACGTCAATTATTCTTTCATCAGGAACTAAGGCATCACGTGTATAATCAGGAATAATTGTCTTCAAATATGCCTCGCTGCTATTTTCTTTAATAACATCCTCTTTTATTTCGCTTCCATACTGGTCGTTATAAATCAGACATTTGAATCGTGGAGTAATAACAGCTTTCACAATTGCCTGTTTAACTGATTCCACACCATCAATCTTACCACCTATTCGGCCTCTCTCGAAATCAATTGTATAGGTTTTCGTGGGTATTTCATACTCACTCTCAATATCATCTATAGGGATTTCCGTTAATAAATCATCATTTGCCACGTTAAACCCTCCCAACTATAAGATATAAATTGCCATTGTTAATGCTTAAGATAATAACATTATCATTTTTCTGCAAAGCATTTTTCAATGTAATGATTTTCTCCTCACCATTTATGTTGACAATATAATCTTTATCCTTTAAGTGTTCAGGAACTATCAGTAAAGCCTCTGAAACTCTTTGATTTGAGTCATTCTGCAATTCAATAGTAAGTGGTGACACTTTATTTACTCTACCGTAAAATAATCCTGTACCTTCTGTGGTACAGGATTGAATAATTTGTTTTATGCTTGTTGCTGGCATCATTACACCCCCATCAATATTCAAGGTCCGTTGTCTTTTGTAATTTCAAAGACATTGTATATTTTTCTCTATCGAAAGTATGCGTGTCTGATACAATATAAAATGATTTTTTTATTTTCATATCAGGAATAATAACAAATGCACCTCGTCCAGTTTGCATTGCTATTAAACCCAGAGCAGTTATATTTAATATCTGCTCTGGGTTTTTGCTTTCTTTAAGAAGAGAATTAGCCAACGATTTCAACTTACTTTTTTTCTTAGTAGTTTCTTCATCCGGCTTATTGATATCTTGAAATATGCCGATATGATTTTCAAGTTCAGCATCCTTTGCTGTGGCAAGAATTTCATTTTTTCCAGAA
Organism: uncultured Clostridia bacterium; assembly: GCA_947176035.1. Lineage (GTDB taxonomy): Bacteria > Bacillota > Clostridia > Oscillospirales > Acutalibacteraceae > Eubacterium_R. The sequence continues at coordinate 6,320 of CAMWPJ010000001.1, forward strand.
TATAATTTAATTCGTGTTTTGACTTTTTCAATGCTATTAGAAAAAGTCCACGAAATAATATTAGTATCTGTTTCAAGCAGCCATTTAACAATATTCTCTCGACGAACAATTAAATTCAACTTATTATCAGTACACGTAACAGCGTGACGTATACCTGTGCTTTTGTATTCCTCCTGCAATGCTGTTTGGATAACATCCCAAGGTGTTGTTGATTTTGATATTTCATCAATTACTTTTTTGCAGGAACACACAGAACCAATACTAATACCGAATCGCTTACACACATCTTTGAATATCTCATCCGCTTTTTTCTTTTTATAATGAAAAGCATCTTTGTTATTTGAAAGACGTATGCCAACATCAGCTGCCTTAAAAGTCATTACCCTTTTATTGCTGTTACTTGTTTTTAAAATTAACCCTTTAAATAAACATTCATTACTGTATTTGAAAATACAATAAAAGCCTTTTATAACATCTATATCAGCACGTTTAAATTGTGGGGAATCTAATAAAGTTACCTCTAATGTACGTGAAGGAGTACCATCTCGGCCAGACCATACAACCTTTTGAACAAGTTGTGATATATCAAATAAATTATTGCTATTTTCATAAATAAGCACTTGAATTAACATTGACATAATAAACCTCCTGCTTATTTAGGTAATTCAAGAATTGTACCAGGGAAAATCCAATGTCCTGTGGATGAAGACTTATAACCATGCTGTTTTGCCGTTTTCTCTATAACGGTTTGATTAAGATTATAAATCTCTCTCCACCTGCTTGAATTTCCTAATTCTCTTTTGGCAATATTATATAAACAATCACCACTTTTAATTGTATAGGTTTTAGCCATTGGTTTTGTTGATGTACGCTGTTTATTGTTTGTCTTTGTTGTTTTTTTATTGTTGGTTTTGATTTGATTTACTGTAACTGAGCGATATTCCTTAAATGAAATCGAATAATCAATTGTTCCGGGATCATCACCGCTCTCAGAATATTCAAATTTATCAATTACAACATCTACCGTCAAGCCGACAAACTTATTGTTTGCACGTGCAAGAACAAGTTTAACAACAGATTTATCATTTATAAACTTCTGTATTTGTGATACATAGGTTTTAGGACTGCTTATTTTCTTAATGGAACCACTGAATGGATATAATGGGAATATTGATGAAAAAGAGTATTGAACAGCCTTTCGACCTTGCTTAATAACAATCTCTCCAAATTCTATAACGGAAACAGAGGAGTTTCCCGAATTGTAAGAAATCTTTATTTCTTCCGGCAATACAGGAATTTGTAATTTGGTTTTGCTGCATTTAATATACATCTCATCAGTACTCATATGAACCATCTCCCTCCTCTGCGATTTCTTCTGATACAATATTGAGCAACACATCTTTCAAATTGTTTTGCATTACTTCAACAATTTGTTCTTTATCAACATTACCTGAAAAAGACATTTTACCGCTGCTGTTAATTTCAATGTGTATCGTTTTTTCGGTGCTTTGTACAGGTGTGGATGTGTTGACAACAGGTGCAGTATAATATGGCAATAATTCAGTAGGCGGAGCGTCATAATACATATCACCGACTGCCTCGACAATCTTCATTGTTTCGGAATGAGGAAATACAGTTGAACCTTGCTTATCAAGAATAAGTTCAGGACCAGCCTCACCGGCAATATAGGCACTCTCACCATAGGTAGTACCGCTTGCGTGCCCTGGTAATTTAGGACTTGCCGCACCACCACTATTCAAGGCAGCAGTGGTAGCCTGTGCAACTGCTGTTGCAGCTGACGTAGCACCAAATACACCTGATTTGATATTTGCAATGTAGGCATCAATTGTCTTTTTAGCCGCACTTGCAGCCTCACCAGACATTTCCATATCAGAAACAGCCTGATCCATTCGACTTTGAATGCCGTCCATTTTTTCGTCAAAATCAGTTTCCATTTTGCCGACTTGAGTAGACCATTTTTCTTTTGCTGATTCAACCTGTTCCATTTTGGAATTAAAACCTTCAACAAACTCTGTTGCTGCTTCAGGTCCTTTCTTTCCAAGTGATTCAGCTTGCGACACCAGTGCATTTAAATATCCTGCACTTTGTTCAGTACCATCACTTAGTGAAGAAATAAGCGAGTCACTAAAGCCTAACTCTGCCGCCTTAGAAAGATTTTCCGTATATGTATTAAGATAATCAATTTGGCTTTGCAGATTAGTTTGCATTTGGGATGTAGACAATTCGGATTTTGTTTGCATTTTATCAAACAAACCTATTTGTCCATCAATGCTATCGTATGCTGCCTCATATGCTTCATTATAGGCATCAATCAGCTCCATAACTTCGCTTGTGGTGCTTGTTACAACCTGATTGAAAGCACTTTCAATCGTATAGCTGGTACTTTCAATAGTATCAGCAGTTCCAGCTAACTTGTTCTGTATATCTTCAATTTGAGCCTCATAATCCGCACTAATATTAACAAGCTTATCGTAAGCTTCCTGAGCCTCTTCAAGTTCTTTTTTAGCACTATGTGTCATAGCCCAATGACTTAAATCAATAATTCCAGCAGATTGTCCCGTATCAGTCATATTCTGAACGTGTTCAGCATAAGCAGCCTCAGCCTCGTCATATGCTCTCTGTGCAGCTTCAAGTTGAGTTTTAGCCTGTTCCTCTTCAAGCATATTTTCGCCTAACGCATTATAAAAATCCTCATATTGTTTCTTAGCAGCATCAACATAAGCAGATTGTTTTATGGTGTCATAGTATTTCTTAATATCTTCGGCACTTTTGTTTGTTTTTCCTGTAGTCTTATCAAAGGTAAGACCAAGACCTTCAACCTTAGAATTAAGTAAATCTACTACTACACCTAATTCCGTCTGCTCTGCTAAGGTTAATTCCGATTTACCTGCTAATGCAGAATACTTATCTGTTAATTGAGAAATTGTGTAATCACCAACTGCTTGTGATTTTGTCAGTTCGTTACAACTGTCGATTAAATCATCATGCTTTTGAATTGCATTATCAACAGTTTGATGCCATTCCTCAAGTGTCATTCTACTTGCTTCAAATTTACCTGTGGCAATTTCGATATTAGTAGCAAGCTCAACGGCTTTATCAGAGGTTTCACCCTCAGCCGCTGCAACTTCATCATATTGCGACTGCAAACTCTGCAATTCGTTATACTGTTCTTTAGATGCAGCGGTAAGGGAATTATATTCCTCGTTTGCATCTTTCATAACATTTATAAGAACGCCAGCGGCAGTTACCACACCTGTAATAACAGGTACAATCCAAAATATTGGATTCGCATTCATTGCAGCATTAAAAGCAGTTTGTACTACTGTACCATATTTGGTAACAGTATTATAGGCGGTTACCCCAATAGTAAGAGCTGCCACACCTACAGTTGCACCAGTTATAATAGCGGTAACGGCAGGAGCTTTTTCAAGTCCTGAACCCACCATATCAAAAATATCGGCAGTCACGCTATAAACGTCCTTTAGAGAACTGTTTAGCTGATCGCCGATAACTATGCTTAAATTCTTTGCAGAATTGTTCATACGATTATGAGCAAACTCTGTTGTATCTGCCATAATGGCATACGCTGAGGCAGTTGCACCAGTGCTATTCTCAACAGCCTCAAGGTTATTATTAAATTGGTCTAATCCCTGATTGATGATAGCCATAGCCGCCTTACCAGCCTCCTGACTACCAAACATATTTATCATTGCTTCGGAATTTCTTCCCACTCGGTCATATACTACACCAAGAACATCCGCAAGGGATTGACCTTCATTCATCAATTGTCCGAACGATTGACCTGTTTCTTCTTTTAAGACCTTTCCGATTTCAGAGCCTGTGTTACCAAGTTCATTGAGCATACCTGATAAGTAAGTAGTACCTTCTGCAGTACTGATACCAGCCTTTGTAATGGATATATAGCCACTTTCAACATTTCCGAGTGAAACATTATAAGCAGCAGCTGTACTGATTGCTTTACCCATATTAGCGGCCAACTGGTCTACTGTGGTAACACCCAAATTTTGAACAGTAATAAGTGAATCAGAAACATCCGATACGCTTTTGATTTGGTCGCCGTAACTGTTCATTGCTGTTTCAAGAACGGACAAGGCTGATGCCTCGTTAGTAAAACCTGCTGTGGCTAAATTCGAGGATGTCTTTGCCATATTAACCGATTCTTCAACAGCGGTACCAGCTGAAATAGCATTATATGCAACATCTGTTAAGTCAGACGCATATTTACCTGTATCAGAGGATAATTGCCTAATATCACTTGCTAAACCACTGACGGCTGAACTACCTGAAATTGTTTCAAGTTTGGCGGTCATGCTCTCGAGTTCTTCTGCATTCGCTGAGCATTCTTTAAAACCGTCCGCAATTGCCTTTAAACCAGTTACAATACCTGCTGAGGCGATTACTTGGTCTAAATCACCGATTGCCGTCTTTGATTTATCTCCAAATCCTTCGGTTTCTTCACTTGTCCTTTCGACTTCTTCACCGAGACCCTCAACATCATCAGTTGTATTCTTAGCAGCTTCGCCCATATCTTCCACGGCATCTGCCGCCTCTGCTGCTGCAGATTTGATTTTTAAGCCTTGTTCAACAAGTTCCTCATCAGTATTCATCATTTCAAGAGCCTCTTTATTATAATTAGAGGCTGCGTCGGTCCACTCTAATGTGGAATCTCGCATTTCTTTTAATGATGTGCCTGCGGCATTACAGCTCTTCTCAATCGAATCAAGGTCAGATTGAGAAACAACTTTGCCAAGTTTTTCATAGGCGGTAGATGCACTGCCTGAACCTTGCTGAATTTCACCAAGTGCAGCCTTACCAGCAGCGCCCATAGTGTTAAATCGGTCACTTACTCGGTCAACAAGTTCAATCGTTGCTTTTAAAGACATCTAACCACCTCACTTCCTATGCAGACTCATTATGTCTTTTTTGGGCGATTATTTCTTCAGAGGCAATATATAAACTTTTCAGCCTTGAGGGCATTCTAAAAAAGTCCTCAAAACGCAAACCGTGATTTTGCCACAGAAGGTGTGCCCAATAAGTTTCAGAGCCAGCATAGTTAATTAGTTTTTTGCCTTTTCAAGATCACTTTCGGTTTCTTCAACAATTTCGCCGTCTCTTTCATAACCGTGTAAAATATCAAAAGCCTTAACTACATAAGCAAGGTCATCAGGGCGAGGAAATACCTTTAAAGGCATTTCAATAGCATTAAGGCAGTTATAATGATTTAACAACGCCGTATCTTTCAAATTCGGATAAACGAGAGATTCAACAAGCATTTCCTGCATTGCTGACTGACCGTCGTATGTTTCGTCAACTGCAACAGTACCATTTGAAAGAACAATAGGACGTTTTGTTTTATCATCCTTAACAATTGTTCTCTTGTGCCAATGCTTTCTGATTTCACGAATTTCCTCCTCAGGAAGAATGCGGAATACCAACTGCAGACGATTGCCGTCCTTATCAACAAATCTTTTAGGGGCAGGATATGTAGCCTCTGTTGGTGTTGTGTCGTGCATAAAATATGAAAGGTTAAGACTTGCATCATTTGTTTTACTCATTTTGATAATCTCCTTAATATTAAAAATTAAAGCCGGTCATAAGACCGGCTATTTGTTTATAATTTAGCTGAAATTAACATCAAATGCGTTGAAGTTGAGTTCGTCGTCAAGAACATCGCCCTCTGCCTCCAAACTCAACAGGGTTAAATCGCCTGTTAAAACGCATCCTACTGCAGTAACAGTTTCTGAACCATTATTTTCATAATAGTCAGAATCCTTATCACTCTGTACACCCTGAATAGTGAATTCAGGAGTTTTACCACTTTTCAAATACTCCTGTAAAATCTTTCTTGCCCAAGGCGTTTTTCTGCGACGTTTAATAGTGCCATCGTACGTAACGTTCTTTGTTCTTGAAGAACGTTTACCCCTTGAACCTATTGTCTTTCCAGTCCAAGTATCAAAATGCGCCATAATTTTAGCATTTACACCATCGTAGATTTTTACGCCATCAATATAGATTTCTCCCTCTGTAAGAAGTATAGGTCTGTCGTTATATCTTTTGTTTTTAGGCATTGATTACACCTCCTTTAATTTGTTGAAACGTTATAATAAAACTTATCAATACTGTCAACAGGCTGAACACCGAGATTGATAACTGCCGAATCACCAGAGGAAGCAGTTCTATCCACAAGAAAATCGCCATCTTCAACATTTTTAATTGCACCTCTTCGTGCAAAATCCGCCAAGATTGAGGCACCAAGACCATCAACCATATCGTATCCTTCCTCAGTACCATCAATTTCGGCAATACGAATCTCAGCCTTAATTCTGTCTGTGATTGCATCAAAAGTACGGATCACACGATTTTTCTTATAACTATCATCCTGCGTTTCCGAAGGATTTTCCAGCGTATTGATGTCATACTCAATAACAACCTCTCCATCCTCAGAAAGTGTAAATATAAAAGCACCTATTTTCAGAGCTTCTTCTACAATTTCGTGGCTGAACAAATTATCATTATCAAAACCTGTGGCACCGGGATAAACTTTATTTGTATTACTCGTAAGCTCATCCGACGCGGCAGAAAGGGCGGCAACAAAGGCTGTTGCTTGTCCGACTGTGAGTTGTTTTTTGTCAACAATAGGAGCATTAGCAACAGCAATAATACCTATGTAGTTGATGTGCTCAATGTATGGCATAACTCCTATAATCGTTTTGCCGACATTCTCTCTGATATATTTAATCTTGGAAATGAATGCAACTGCAAGTTCTTCAAATGAATCACTCTCCGTATTCAAAGGAAGACAAACACTATCAAACTGTGTATTGTCAAGAGAGTCGAGAAAAGCAGTAAAATCACCATTGCTTGCTTTGCAATCCTCACCTTTAGTCAATGCAACACCTGCAATTTCAGTTGGAGTAGTTTCAGCACTACTCTCAGCCGCTGTAAATTCAACAAAAGGACAATCAATTTTGGTAATGTCTGAAATCTTTGTACAGTCAGTGTACTCATATTTGAGCTCATTTTTATAATAAACTGAAACATCATATTTTTCAGTTACTACATTTTTGGATACAGCAAAACGAATTTCATTACCACAGGTACCAGCGTATTTTGCAGTTGCTGTAACGCCACCGCCTGAACCTGTTGCCTTTGTTCCTCCTAAACCTACAATATAAACCTTAACGTGTGAGCAGGCTTTAAAAGCCTCTCGGATTAAAAGCATATTATCGTTATCGTCAGCAATATCAAATCCCAAAACTTCTGAAATAGAATTTATATTGTCAGTTGTCACATCAATGTATGTTCTGATTGGTCCATAAGAATGTCCGATGAAAGGCACTACTGTAATACCATCATCTTTGGAAATTTCAACATTTTTTCTGCTTTTAAAATTAAAATAAACACCAGGACGCACCTTTGGTTTGCCTGGTATGAATGTACCACTTCCAGCCATTACTCGTTACCTCCTTTTCTTATCGGCTGTTCAAGCCAGCCTTTTATTTTTTCTTTGATTTCATTGACGGTAAAATCACCATTTAAATCTTTAGTGGCACCGTCAAAAGTTGAAGAAGAAACCTTAAAAAGTTTCACGCAGTTTATTCTCAACACTTCAAGAGAAAACTTACTTTCTTCGTTGCTTGTTTCTGTTTTAGCCTTAGCCATAATATATAGCCTCCTAAACTATTAAAATATTGTCGGAATCATCAGCCAACAAGACACCATTATCGTCAACAAGATACTGTGTAATCTGGCCGTTTGCAGAAAGGTTTACCTTGACATCAGATACACCGACAGGCTCAATGCCAATATCTGAATAATGGTTTCTTTCTTCCCAAGTTAAAGCAATTTGGTAAACAGCACCGTCTAACTGCTTAATCTCAGGTGGCTTTATACGAATGCGTTTATTACCATTAGCTGTTCCATCTTCATTTAAAACAGGTACATAAAAACGATTGCTGCACAAATCCATTTGAATCTGTGCAGCAACTTCGTAAGCCTCCTCAGTTGAGTTAGCCATTATTTTTACATACCAGGAATATACAAGAAGGAATGACGATAATGTATCGTTAAAACTGTTTACAAGAGGATTTGGGAAGTAAATAGCAGGCATCTTTAATTGTTCTGGCATCTGATGAAATATTGGATTTAACGAAACAACTTTAGAGCCTGATTTATGCAGAAAATTCGCAATAGATGCTAAATATTTATCCTTAACCATTTTGTTATCCTCCTAAAAACTTAGCCAGATAAGATTGAATCCAATTATCTAACCATTTTTCAACATATTTAGGTATAAGTTTTTCCATTATTTTTAACGCTGTATCAAAATAATGTGAACCTTCAACCCATTGTTGCTTTAGATACATTCCTGTTTTGACATTTGGAGTATATTCAAATTTATCCCCATTCCAAGAACCAGGTATCCAACGTCCAAGTTCACCTTTTTTGTTGGTCCAATGTCCGTCATTAACAAAACCTGCATAATCAAGTTCAGAGCCGATTTCAAGAGTAATACTGTAACTGCTATTACCAAGTACCCATATATTACCTTTTTCACTTTTTGTAAAACTGTTAATCAAGGCACCTGTATCAAAGTTTTCATTGTTGATTATTTCATCCTGAATAACATCTAAAAATTCAATACCTAATGCTTCAATAAATTGTTCTAAATCCTTTTTGAATGAGGTGTCAGCAGATGATAATTTTTCTACAAACTCTTGCCATTCCCCGAAATCAATTACTAAATCAGCCATTAAAGCACCGCCTGTCTTGCAGTTCTTGTTAAAACAACTGTCTTATGATGTCCTTTGATATTGTTTGGCAGTGTTGCTGTATATTCAAGACCTGTATCACAATCAATAACCTTATCATTTGTACGAATATCGGTATCAATCGGAAGGGACAGTTTCCTTGTTATCATCAAATTGTTGTCAGGTTCTTTCTGAGTAAGAGAAACAGCGTTGGATTTATTATGAAAATGGCAACGTTGATTTTTGATGTCGGGAGTATCAGGATACTTAAATTTAGTATCACTTTCGCTGAAACCATATCCAATTTGCTCTTTTTCCATAGCAATATGATAAATATTGCATCTATGGTTAAAAAAATCTTCAAACATAATAAACACCTCTTAGAGTTTTCTCATTCTCATAGTAACTCTGCCCTTTGGATTCGGATTAACCCATTCATCAAGAAGTGATGGCAAATCAAGGTCACTTATATTAAGAATCGTGCTTTCAGTTGTGTAAGAATAATCGTCAAATGTTTCACTTTTCATTTGTTTTGTACGTTCAACTGCATTATGTGCATACAGTTCGGCCAAAATGATTACTGCATTTTTCACAGCCTTTGGCAACTCTGAATAATCTTCAAACTTTGTATGAGTATAATCAATCACATATTGCTCTGCGCGTGATATATCAATAGCGAGTTTTTTATCCGTTCTTTTCTGAACAGACTCAAACTCGCTATAATCTCTTACTTCCTCTGGCGTTACCCAAGGTCTTTCAAGTTTTTTGTTTTCAGACATATTCAGGACCTCTTAAGAATTGAAGAGGTCGTCAATTGTGCCATCCTCATTAGCCAAAGCAGCCTCAATAATAGCAATGCGTTCATCCTGATTTTTGCAAGAAGAAACATCAATGTTATGTTCGTTGGCAAAAGCAATAAGGTCGTCCTTATTCAGTTTTTTCCAATCCTTGCTTTCACCATCATTGATTTTACCAGTCTTTTCATCAGGAATATTTTCTGAACGCTCAACAATCTTGAAATAGCCTGTTTCAACAGCAGCAAGAGCAGTTTCTTCATTATCAACGGTTACGTATGGATTTTTGGAAGTAGCCGATACAATGCCACTATAAGAAAGTCCTTTAATAAGTTTTAACTTAAACATTATTGTACCTCCGATTATTTAAGACCTGTGATAATTCCACAAGCGTCAGATTCCTCTATAATGAAATCGGCATCAAAATGAACAACATAAAAACGCTTATCTTCCATAACTGCAGTTTTACCTTCGGTAGTTTTTCTGAGTTTCATTGAATATGAATTACAAACAACAAGATTTTTTGGATCACAAAGAAGAATTTTATCGTTTGCAAGAGAAGAACAACTGATGGTTGGAATTGATGCAGGATTTTGGAAGACACCCTCAGATACAATACCGCCGTGCTGAATCATCTGCTCAAATAAATATTTTTCCCATTCCTGCTTACGACGAGGAGACATAATCCAGCGAAGGTCACCATTATTATACTTATTTGGAATCTGTTCCAGCATATCATAATAAACACCAATACCCATCATGCCATTGTTTTTAGATGAACGGTCTTCAACATGCGCACCATTCATCATCTGCTTAATCCAGCCGTCATTAAGTTTTAAGAACTTGTAATCTGGATCAGTGCTCGGAGTATCTTCATCGCCGTTAAGAGCAAGGTCTTCAGTGTCAGCACCAACCTGAGCAGTCATAAGATCTGTTATTGTTTTTTCAATTGCTTCACCCTCAATGTTTTCTCTCAATGTTTCCTCAGTGAGTTCCCAAGGAAGTCTTACAGGCATACAAGCATATTTAATCGCCGATGTATTTACGCCTGCTCTGTAGCCGTCATCAACGCCTTCTGTTTTTTCTCTTAAAATACGTTTTGAAATACCGATTTTATCAATTTCACCAGTACGTTCAATTTTCATTTGGTGACGAACAAGTTTCAAAAGGTTCTGCTGTTCAAAAGACTGCTTAAGAAATTTTTTAGCCTGATATGGTGATAAAAGGCCAGCATTTTTCATTGAACCTGTGTTGATTGCATCTTTTACAATCGCTCTATTGCTAATAGCCATAGTTTAAATTCCTCCTAAAATAAAAATTAGCCGATATTAAAACATACCAGCCATATAATGTGGTTCGCCCTGTGATTTGGTTACAGGCTCACCGTTTAAGTTCTGTGAAATACCTCTCTGTGCAAGAATAGGAGCCATTGCCTTTGCAACAGCATCTGTAACTGTCTGTTCAAGGTTTTCAGCCGTTACCTCTGTTGGTTTTGTCTCAGGCTCCATAGCCTTTTTAACAGCATCCTCAACCATTTTAGTAATGGTGTCAGTAGTTATCGGCTCTGTTGCCGGTGCTGCGGCAGGCTGTGTAGTCTGAGGTGTTAAAGCCTTTGCGATTGAATCATCAATCATTTTCTGAATGTCTTTTGCGTCCATATCTGTTTCCTCCGTTTCTTCGGTATCCTTAAGGAGTTTACCGAGTGATTCATAAGCATTTTTGAGTTTTTCTCTGTTAGAAGAGCTGATTTTTTTGCCCGCCTTTTCGACAGGCTCAAGAGCTTTAATAATGCTTTGCTCTGTAAGCAGTTTTGTAACAATGTCATTGAAATCCTGAAGAGCCTCTCTGATTTTGCTTTCATCAGTTTCATATCCGCCATAATAAGGACATAAAACATCCTGAAGGGTACAAAATGCAGTATCAAACAAATGGCGTTTTGAGCGTTTTTCAAAATTGTCCGCCACTATACCTTTTGAAATCGTATCAACACCGAGAAACTTAGCGATTTTCTGCAATAAGGTTTGCTTTTCAACAATTTCATCGTCTGTGTCGGAATATTTACCTACACCGCCCATTGAAAAACCTGTGATTTCACCCTTTTCAATAGAATCCCAAACATCTGTATCTGTGATTTCCATAGTCATTAACCAAGTACCTTTCTTGATTTCAGCATCACCGATTTTACAGTCAGATTTTTCAATCCAACTTTCAACAACATTTGCACCCTCGCATTTTACGAATGTGTGCTGCAAATCAACCTTGTTGCTGTTTTTAGCATACCAATAGGCAGCCTTTTGGATTTCATCAGCTGTCATATAATTGCCGTGTGCATCTTCTGCCATAGGCTCATATACAATTCCTGTAACATAATGAGATTCTTTATCGGTCTTAACAATCTTTCCATAAGTTGAGAAGTCAGCCTGCCCGTTTTTTGCCTTTGTTATAAGAAACTGCTTTTTGTTTGCAGCCTTATTAACCAAAGATACAAAACTGATTTTTGCATCAGTAATAGCAATTGCCTTTTGAATATTCATTGTTTTCACCTCCCTTCGCTGAAATAAAAAAAGCGACCGATTACTCAGCCGCTCGGCGCAATCAAAAGATTGCAATAAAAAAAGCCAATATGCAGTTACCTACACATTGGCTTTAATTAACATTATTTAATTGTTTTTGTGACGTTTTATAAAAAGTTCTTCTATTCTTTCACTTGGGAATTTTTCAATAATTTCTTCGTAGATTTCTTCAATCCAATAGAAAATATCATCGTCAATAGAAGACAGATAATTATAGATATCATCTTCATCATCTCCAAGAGCTGCCATAAGTTCATCCCATTTATACATTGTACTCATATCATCATAAACTGGAATCTGCTTTCTCTCTTCAATGATTATATTTATTTGTTCAATGTTAATCAATTCGGCACCTCCCATTTGCCTTTCCAAGGCTGTTTTGAGTTATCAGGAAATATAGTATCAATACAATTTGTATTCATATCGATATATACGCCTATTCTTACTCCGCAATATGTTGCAAATCTAACATTTCCTTTATCTGAACTTTTATTTGCTGTATATGTACCAGCAATCATAATATCATCAGCAGTCCAATCCTTTGGAAACCATGCTTGACCTTTGGTTCCAATTACTTTGGCTTTGCTTTTATGATTTTCTATTCCGCCAATTCGTACACCATTACTATAAGTATGTTCAATAGAATACTGAATTCCTTTTTTCTGTAATAGTTTTAAGTTATCCTCTCCGTGTCCTCCATTTACCATTCTTCCGTTAGGATATATTTTCGATTTTTGAGCAAAATCTCCTAAAGAAGAATGCATATATGGGTCAATTAGTTTTGGCTGTTTAGGCGGTGTAGGTTTTGTCATATGTCTGCTTGCTGTAATTATACCACTATTGTTAAGTTCTTTCAAGGTTTTCTTAACTGTTACCTTGCCTTTAGGAGTCGTGATGGTTTTGAACATTTGACTATCCTTAGTGACAACACCGCTTTCAACGAGTGCCCATCGGCTTTTTGAACCATAATACTTAATCTGCCCGGCTTTAGTTTTTTGATTAACCCAATCAATACGGACTGTTTCCTCATTGATATTTGCCTTAGTTTTGTTTTTAGCATTAAGTTTATTTTTCCAATCCTTGTCGATTTCAGCACGAGCCTCAGCCTGCATTTTCTTACGTTCCTCAACGGAAAACCCTAAGATGTCTTTGTTGGCAATAGGGGATGAAATACATCCGCAGTTAATACTTTCACCTGCAGGAAGAATAGGATCACGTGGATACATAGGATGATATGTTTTTCTGTCAGCGCCTATCAGAGTATATGGTTTGTTTTTAGGCACACGCTGACCGTGCATATCCAAATGGTTTTGACGTGGATTGTTACTACTGCAATGTTTCCATTCCTTTTCCTCAATAACAGGATTAAGGTCGTAAGCCTCTTGCTGAGCTACGCTGTGAGCTCGTAAAACCTCTGTAACAGCCGTTCTGCGTGCTTGGTAATATTCTTCTCTTGTTCCGCTATCACGTATATTCTGGATAACCTGAGCAATACCCTTATTATTGTCTATTCCATCAATAATAATGTTTTCTAATTCTTCAACAGAATCAAGTTGCATCATCTCACCAAGCTGAGTTCCCCAAGAATCTATCCAATTTGTTGTGCGCTCAGTTAATGAAGGTATTTCCACGTCAGGATCAACCGTTTTGTAATATATTTTGGTTAACTTCGGAATAAACTCAGATAGTTTTGTAACAAAGGATGCACTAATAGTTTTTCCAGTAGCATCACCAGCTTTAATCTTTGGCCATTCATTTTTGAAAAAATCATCAATAGAATTGCATTCAGCTATTGCATCAGCAAGCTCAGTAGCCTGCTGCTTAAGTGTTTGGGATAATTCATCCTCAATCGCTGTTGATAAGTCGATTGTTTCATCAACGTTTTTATATCCCTGCTCTTTTAGTTTTTTCTTTAATTTATCATTGACCTTTTTTATGTAATCATCTATGGCCTTGATTAAAGCATTACATTCTAAGCAATACATCACACCACCTCTGACAATGCATTAAGTGCTTTTCTTACTTCTTTCAAAACACTTACAATTTCATCATCACCTGCAACTGCTGCTTTCTTAATGGTTGTATCGAGTTGTACTGGTACAGATTGAGAATTATTAGAATTGTTTTGTGTTTTAGCATAGGCAAGAGGAATATCACCCCATTCGTCTTCATAATCCTCTGAGATTTCACCAAGTTGCTTATAAAGTATTTCTTTTGATTTGTTAGGTGTAAGTCCTCCTGCTGCACTGCATACAGCAAGTATTTTAGAAAGGTCTTCAATATTGCTTAAATCAGGATCATTAAATACAACCTCAACATATTTGAAATTATAATCAGCAAGTAATTTGTTGTTAATTTGCCAAGCGAGAGACTTTCTCTCTGGTATAAATACCTGCTGTTCAGTTATTTCAATGGCTGCCTGCGCTGTTGCTCTGTTGAAATCCTGCGTATAACCTACGTATACGTCAGGCAAACGGAAAGAAGATTGTACTTTTCTACGACCATTATCAATATAGTTTTGAAACAGTTCATCATTTTGAAGAATTGAGGCGAGGTCTTTTATTTCTACTGTCGGCTTTTGTCCGTTTTCAAAGTTATTATCGGAATCATCCTCAACTTCAAGTAACAAAAAAGCGTGCTGACCGTTTTCACCCTGTATAGAATTAACATATTCTTGTAACTTGGTATAACTATCATCCGACAAAGTTCCACCGCTAAGAACAATAGCGAGAGGAGTATGCCTGCCATTGATGAAATAACGGTAGTTAAGTTCTTCTGCTTTCCTGCTGCCATCCAAATTCAATATCTGGCCGAACCAACGTGGCATTCCATAATCTCTTGTGCCTATTACAAATTCAAGAATTTCATTCGCTGCAAGTTTACACTTGTTTCCTTCAGACAGATATTCACCAGTCTTAGCGTCCATCATTCTTGGGTCTCCAATCTCTTTAAAGAAAACAGTTTTACCATTCTTTTCCTGACGATACTTACAAAACTTTTTCTTTCTGCTTTTCTTTTCACCATTATAAAAGAATGGTACATCCTGAGCCTCAGATTGTTCAACAGTTTTATTTATAGTTTCTACATCCTTAATCAGTTCGACCTGAACAACATTGCCACTCACATCTCGTATAACTTCAAGATATGCGATTCCGAACGTTTCCCTTAGTTCAATGAGGTCCTCAAATACTTCCTTAATATCTTTATCCATATTAAGACATTCAAGAATTCCCTGAGCATACTCAAATTCCTTTATCATTTCGTCGGTTTCTTTCTCATAATCTTCTTTATACTGAACACTGATACCGAAACCAGCAATATTTGTTTTATATGCTGTTCGACATTGAGGTACAATAGTGCTTTCATCTGCAAGTGCCCTTAATCCTAACATAGCGAGCGGTGGAGTTATCCATTCAACGTTATTGGCAGTATCATCATTAACTGCAAGTGGCATATCCGCTTTAGCAATATTCATAATATTTGTTGCTACTGGGTCAGACATCTTAACGACCTTCACGTCAACTTTTGGTTTGGATTCACTCATTTTCTTTTGTCCTTCTTTCCTTTTTTAGTTTTAACAGGCATACATACAAGTAAGATGCTATCTGCCTCGTCAGGAGAATGTCCTATTCGCTCCTTCATTTTATCTTTGCTTTCAACTTTGATTTTGGATTTAGAGGTGAATTCGTATTTTCTCATACTCAGCTGAGCCACTAAATCAGCGTTATTTGGAAGAATTATATCGACTTCCTTTTCGTTTCCGTTTTCGTCAACAGGGGAAATCAGTTCCTTAACAACATTCATCATAAAAGTAGTAGTATCAGCAAAATATTTATGCTTTATTGATTTACCAAATAGGATAGGGACAATAAGCATATTCTTAAAGCGTGATGGATCCTCTCGTTGGAGTTCTCTGAGTTTATCGGTAACGCCACCGCCAAGACCACCATCATCAACTTTAACAGGCACTTGACCTGAATAATTGTATTTTTCAGTTAATTTCAAAAAGAGCATTGCTGTTTCTTTTGCAGTTCGCATAAGGTCTTTACCTATGTACGATTTATATATCTCAACCTTTTTATTAACCTTGTAACATATTACGGTTTTATCATCACCGAATCGTGCGACGTCGCAACCTATATCAATACTTGTTATGTCTTCATCATCAAGCGTATAATCGGTATAGATAGACTTTTCGATTAAAGTAATAGGTATAAATACGTCATTATCTTCTAATGGAAATAAGCCTTTTACACGGACACGTACAACATTGCTGTCTGGTCCGTATTTTCGCTTTAATGCTTCAATGTTTTCTTTGTTGGTTCTCGGACTCTTTTCTGCATTGACAGTTTGTGTTGCATACAGGTCACGGTCTACTGTGAAAGCCTCATAAAAAAAGCCCGACGTTTGGGTCGGGTTACCAAGAATAACAAGTTTATTGTTTACACCTGACAAAGTACCATTGATTGCCTCAATAATCGCATCCATAACACCGGATGCCTCATCAACTACAAATAGTAAGTTATCTTCGTGAAAGCCTTGCATATTCTCAGCTTTGTTTGACGTTCTCGCAACAGCAAACCAACGCTTTTCCATTCCTTTTACATATATGTAAGTTTTAGTCCACTTCAATATCTCTGATAAAATAGGACTTTGAGATTGCCACTTTGACAACTCACTCCATAACACGTCGTGCAGCTGATGCCCTGTTGGGGCTGTGGCTACAACTCTTGCAAAAGGAAAGCAAGATAAAAACCAAAGAATAACTATAGCAGTAGCAGCAGTTTTTCCAACACCTTGTCCTGACTTTACAGCTGTACGTGGACTCTTAACTACATTGGCGAAAAATTCAATCTGCCATTCGTCAGCATCAAAATCAAACATATCAATAGCAAACTGATTTATGTCTTTCTGATATATATTGATTCGGCTTTGAAAAAATCTTACACTATCACTCATTTTTTTCTGCCTCCATTACTGCGGCAATCCAATCATCAATTAACTGTTTTGTATCATCTTTATCATTATTACGTAGCAATTTCATTTTTTCTTGTTCGTGATGAATACGAAAAAGCGAGTCAAGACATTTGGTCTTAGCTCGCTGTACTTTTGTTAATTCTGCATACAAACGCATTAACCTATTATCAGTATGTTCAAAATTCTGAATTTGCTCTTTTTCAGTGGAATATTTACGTTGAGTAACCCTAATATTCATTGTATCGAATATTTTTTCTGTACTTTTTGTATTGCCATTTTCATCGATAATTAATGTACTATTTTTTACTTTTTGAATAGCAAGCAAAAGACGACGTTCATTAACAGTATAAAGTTTTATTTGATCCAGCAATAAATCTTCTTCACTTTGAGGCATACTTTCAATCATTGCTTTTTCGTCATCGTCAAGAGTATCAAAATAAGCTGCGGAATATCCACCGTGCTTGAAAGCATTTTTATTTCCAGGAGGAGCGCCACATTTCTTTTTGCTTTGCCCCTCTTTTGATGTTCCGGTTTCTTTCGGAGCGCCCTCTTTTCTTTTTGGGAGCGTTCCTTTTACTTTTTGTTCCCATTTATCAGTACATTTCCATTTACGGATTGTACTTTCAGTTTCACCAAGCTGGGCGGCAATATCTTTTAATTTAATTTTATATTTAGAAGCAACCCAAAGTTCATATGCTTTATCCCTATTTGGATTTCTTGCTCTTGGCACTCTGCCGCCCTCCTTTTTATGTATTTAATATTGTTTTGTATTTTTATGAGCAGTTTGTAAACTGTTCTTCTTTAGCTGATACTTTTTTAACTATTAATGTTGTTAAAGGTAAGATAATAACCTCATAACCTGTTTTGATGAACACTTGAGTAGTTGTCATAATGATAAGTGTCTTAAATGGCATTTGACCGAAAAAAGCAATAGGCAAAAAAATAAGACTATCCACAAGCTCACCAACGAAGCTTGAAAGAATAGCCCTTGTACCAAATCTTTTATGACTGTCAATGTATTTACTTTTCATTTTCTTAAACACCTTATCGTTAGCAAAATCGCCTACAACAAACGCAAGCAGTGAAGCAAATAAAATTCTTGGAGTGTTCCCTAAAACCGTTTCAAACGCTCCTTGTGCGGTCCAATAGGACGGTGAGGGACTTTTTATTGCCAATGTAAACATCATAACCATTAACAGATTCATAGCGAATGCAAGGTAGCAAGTAATTCTGCTCCATCTGTATCCATAGACTTCTGAAAAAAGGTCAGACAAGATATACGTCACAGGGAATATGTAAATTGCTCCAGTCATTGTTATATTGAATGGAAATAAAATCTGCTTTGAGGTTATTACATTGCTGATTAAAAAACTTGCAACAAACAGTACCGTTAAGAACAGCTGTAGTTCACTTACTTTTTTCTTACTGCTTTTCATTCGGCGTGCCTCCTTTTGTTACGATTACCTCGCTGTGTGTAGCATCATCAACCTTAATTTCCACAGTTAATGACTTGGGCGCATACTCAGTTGATATGTGACTGTATAGAGCGTCGATAACATTCTCAATAATCATTTCCTTTTGACTTATCTGCTCAGCAACAAATTTGTCTAAGTCGATATAATCAGGAATTGTTTTATCAGGAACAATTTGTACTTGAATATTGCTTGTATACCAATCTTTGCCGATAGGGCAGTAATTTTTTGTTTTTGTTTTGTATATTATCTGGGTTATACCTTGTGTGTTTTCGATAATCATTATTACTTTTCCTCCGTTTTATAAATATTTATCTGCGTAATCTTGGAATTTTAGCCACTCAACAAGATTGTGCAATTCCATTTCTGAAAGGTATTCGCCTGATTTTAGCCTCTTACCTTTCGGTGGCTTGACCTGTTTTAAGGTGTTGTTTCGGAACAAATAAACTGTTCCAAACCTGCTGCCGCTTCTCCATGATGTGCTATCAACGGAATAGAAATGTAATATACGAATATATTTAAGATTTGTAAAACCTAATCCGTGTACTTTGCAATTATTCTTTTTTGCGATATTGAGCAATTCTGTTATGTATTTATAATCTCGCTCTTTAATATCTTTAATTGCAAAACCGCCTATTGCAACATAATCATATTGTTTTGTTAATTCAATCCAATTGTTTAACCCTCTTGATTTATGCCATACAGGAATGCATTGCTTGCCTGTTTCTCGTTCAAGTTTACTGCGCATTTCAACGACTTTTGGATAACCGACAATCGCATCCACATCCAATTCAAAGAAATACTTAATATCGTTTTTGTTTATAAATTTTATGTATTTTGTAAGGTAACTATCAAAATCAACAGTGCCCTTACAACTATTCATAAAAGTAAATGCCCCACTATCAAGCAGAAATAGGTCACTATTGAAAAGAGCTGATTGCCATTTATCAATATAGAAAAAACTAACCAAAGAATATGGGCAATTTTCAACAAAAAAAGAACGATTAGACTTTGTTAATGATTCAGAAGCAGCTAAGCACACTCTCATATTTCAATCACCTCTCCGCAGTGAGGACAAACAATTGTATCTTTGCTTTTTTCATTACTGATTGTATCATTCTCAACAAAGAAATCATCAATGTTGATTTTTTGGTTCTCGATAAAGCCAAAATCTGTCATATCAATACCAATTTCATCAAGTTCAAAGCTCAACATATCATAGTCCCAGCTCGCAAATTCAGCGGTTTTGTTGTCAACCAATCTGAACGCCCTGATTTGCTCTTCTGTAAGGTCATTCGCCATTATACAAGGAATTTGAGCCATTTCAAGCTGTTTCGCAGCAAGGTATCTTGTATGTCCGCATACAATTACATTATTTTTATCAATAATTATTGGCACCTTAAAGCCGAATTCAGAAATGCTGTTAGCAACCTTTTCAATAGCCCTTTCGTTGTTTCGTGGGTTGTTTTCGTATGGAATTAAATCGTCAATACTGACATTAACAATTTCCATTGTATGTACTCTCCTTTATGTGTTTATTACACATTGCGGAAGAAGCTTGTCACAATGTAAGATTATATTTCTCCTTTCTTTGCAAAATAAAAGCACCCAACCTATAAAAGCTGGGTGCTCTGTTTCTGGCTATAAGATTTTACTTTACTATCATACAACATTTGCAGTGCAATGTAAATGAAATGTTTGTGCAATCGTTATAGACGAACGTCTATTTATCGAGTAATACATAGTCAATTCCAAATATAAGCTTTGCCATTCTCGAAACAGCTATATCAATATCATAATAAACTGTACGTCTTTCGATATTGTATTTTTTTGCTATTTTGTTAATTGAAAGAGGAACATCAGCAATGTACCTGTCAAAAAGAATATTATACTTTCTCATATCCATTTCGTTATTAGAACTCAATTTTTCTAAAGTCTTAAGCATTCCATCAATATGCGCAACCATTATTGTTGTTTTGACAGCGCTTATCTTTATGCTTTCAACTTCTAAATCACTTCTATTGTAAGGATCCCACATTAAATCCAAAAAATCAATAGAATTCTCAGCCTGCTCAACACTATATTTTGCATTCTCCGAACATTGCTTAAAATCACGGTAATTTTCAAGCAGCATTTTTATGTTATGCAGACGTTTATCATTGATTTTCGATAATTCCTTTTGCTGTTCTTTTTTGTATTTTTCTAATGCCGCTTTGGCACCTTCTGCAGCAGCAAGTTTAATAATTTCTGACGGTTCGAGGGCTTTTTCATTGATTCCTTCGTTCATTGCTAAAGCCTCCCTATGATTACTTATTTATTTGAAATTTGCTCATTAAGTTTATCTTTTGCTTTTTCGCCATCAGCAAATATGTTATTACCAAATTCAGAAAAACAACGACGAACGGTAGTGTTCATTCCGTGTAATTCAATATCAGCAAAAAGCAGTTCCATATCTCGTTTAGGACTTAGTACCTGTTCGTAACGAATAACGGTGCCTTGATACATCTTGCAGTTTTCAACAATGTAAACCATTGTGCCAAGTGCGCAGGGTCGGCGCAGTAATTTTCCATTGTTAATCATTTCCGCTGTATTTTCTATAATATTTTTTTGGTTTATCAATTCAGCAGATTGTTTTTTCAATATATCCGGGTCAATATGCAAATCAAGGCAAGTTTTAACGATATAGTTTTCGGTTGATTCACTTACTGCATTTTGAATTTTCATTGCTGTTTCTGTTACAACAGGCAACAAATCATTTGACATTGCATACTTATCCAAATCCGATATAAGCCAATCAGGCTTTTTCAAAATTTCAGATCCACCAATTACTATTTTATCTGCAGGGTACCACTCCAAATAATAAATTGGTGTACCATCAGAAAGAATCAACATCTGTTTATCGGTTAAGGATAATTCTTTTTGCAATTCTTTATATGCGCTAATTCCACAAGCAACAACAATTGATGTTTTTGTAGTTGCTTTAATCAGCCCTATGGATTTCTTCAAGTTTTCAACCATTAGTTACACCTCCCAACCATCTGCACTTGGTAATGCAATCTGACCTGAACTGAAACATTCATATAATGTCTTATTATTACTGCCAATCAAATACGGCAGGAATATTTCATCCATTGTGGCATTACCACATTCAATGAAAGCCATCTGGGCCGTTATCCAATCTTTAACATTGCGCCAAGCTGTTCGTGCTGCCTGCTCTTTATCCGTCTTTAATCGTTGCTTTTTAAAAACTAATAATACACCTTCGATATTTGCTTTCAGCTGGAAAGCGGTCATTGCTCCTTGAACCTCAAGTCCGAATGTAATGCCGACAGCATTGCCGCTGTTATCATAATCAATCATTACCTTACGAGCGCCATGTTCAGCCAATGTGCCTTGAATCTCGCCCAACGTTTGGAATGTTGATACCTTTGTTGTGTAATTTTTAATCGCCATAATTTAATTCTCCTTTAATAAAGCCATATCATAGCCACTCTTGATGAATTTTTCGCAAAGAGAACGATTGACCCCATTGCCTAACTCGCAATAAATTATTTCAATATCTTCATAAGTGAAATTTGTATCAAGAAATTTATTGATTCCATCAAGCATAAATTTATGTAATTTTTTATTATCTGGCTGTGTGCAGTGAGCAGGTCTTGAAAACCATTCCAGCACTTTACATTTGACCTCAAATTCGTTACTGCAAGTCCTTAAGATAAAATACTGATTTGTTTTAGGCTCTGCAATAAATTCACCTTGACCGTTAATAAAACTTCCAGGGAATGCGTCTAACAGTTTCATTTCATAATCATACACTTTAGGATACCTCCTCAACATAGCACCACGATTGCGGTGCTTTATATATCTTGAACATACACATTAACTGCTTAACATTATTGTTTATTATTGCTTTTTGATACTCCTCAATACTTACATTCTCTTCTGAATATGGGCAATCAAGACAATTCTTTGGAGTAATACAAGGCTTGATAAACTTACTTAACTCTTTCGGCTTGTCATATATCTTCAGGTTTGATATGTGCCAGCCGAACACACCGAACTGACCTGGCGATATTTCATAATCACTAATTTCACCCTTAGATAAGCAGGATAACTTCGTCATAGTTTTATCGTCAATATCAGTTCCGTCTTTAAAATCGCAAGTTGTATATTGATAAATCCTGTCACATATATATTCGCCGATTACTTTGCCGCTTAAAGTTAGATTCCCTGCTTTTTCTAATGCAGATTTGTACTTATTTTCAGAAAGATAAATCTTTCCGTTATTATGAGATTTTGTTAAGAGCCTATCTTTAGTGCAATATATGTACACCTTAAAAGGCACATCAAGTTTCGGTCTGGTTTTACGGACCTCTATTGTTTTCTTACCACTTGCGATTAACTCGCAGTATTGCGGTTTTATGGATTGTAAGATTGACATTGGTTAATCCTCCTGCTCCGGTTCATTCCATTGGAAAATGTAATGCCAGAGCCATTTTATTACTTCAAGCATTTTTTCTTTGGTAAAGCTGTTATGTGTTGCCATATTCATAACAAGGTATATTGCCGTTGCTTTTTGCTCGTCTGTAAATCTGTCACTGTTTATGTCCTGACAGATTGCCATTGCTTTTCCTATTCCAGATAACGGTCTGCTCATTCTTCATCACTCCAATCTAAAACCTGTCCGCAGGGACAGTGTTCTACAGTTTTACCAGCATAATAGCCGTTAGTATCTTCGCAAACTATAAGTTCGTTACATATAGGACAGTAATATTTATTTGTAAAATCATCATCCGAACCACTATAAGTATGTGTTTTAATTATAGGCTTTGTTGGTATCTGCTTTTCAAGTGCTGAGATTGCCATTTGTATTGCAGCAAAATCCTCATTGTCCTTTTTGCAAGCCGATTCGCTGTGATCGGCAATATTTGAATGTGCATTGTTCTCAAGCACTTTTATAAAGGTCAAATTTTTCAATATCTCAATCGCTCTTTGTGGTGTCATTGATTTACTCATTTTTCTTAACCTCACTTCTGAACGCTTGCCTGTTTCTGAAATCTATAGGTTTATCTGAATATCTGACAAATATTTCTTCACTATTTTTGAAACCGTCAATACTTATTTTGTTAAAATCCATTCTTTCCGTAACAAGCCAATGTGCTTCCCTCATAATTGCTCCAAGCATTAGATAAGGAACGACTAAACATTCAAATTCATCGCCGAAGATGCTGATGCACTTTTCATATTTAACAGACTTTTTGAAATTGTTATATACAACTGTATTAGTTTCAATTTCCATACCAAAGGTCATTCCGTCAAAATTAACTGCGTGTAAATGCTTATCCAATTTTATCTCTCCTTATCCCTTTTCCAATCAGCAAGAATATCAACATACTCATGATATTTATGCGGTCGGATTGGTCTTTCAAACGGTGGTGTGCTGAAAGTGAGCAGTAAGCACTCACCGATATTTTTGTATTGTTCTACAAACTGATAGCCTATCAGCTCGCCGTTTTTTATTCTTTTCTTGATTGTGTTGTGATATGGGTACATAGTATTGCTCCTCAAATAAGCTATCGAAGATTTCTTCTATTTGGATAAATTCATCAGCCTTAGCGACTAATTCCTCCTCAGTAAGAATATCATCACAGTTTATGTGAGTTCTGTTATCACCCTTGCTTATCCAAATATGACCGTTTTTATTTTGTGTTATCGTATAGCCTTTATGCTCTATCTGCATTTATAACCTCCTACTCATATCTAATAAAATCATCACCATACAGTTTGTTGAGTTCATCAAAGACGTATCGCATACCTAAGCCCTGCTTATTCGGCTGCCATAATCCATTTACAAACTCGCCACCGTTCAGGCAATAGTTATACTGTTTCAGATGCGTTTCCTTTAACCTTTGAAATCTTGTTATGCCTTTTTCAAGGTGAGCACCGAACGCACAAAACATACAGCCTGTCCTATCACAACCTGTTGTTGCATATTTACACTGCTCACCGTCAAAGGTGTATTGACATTCTGTTTCGATAACTTCACCATACGGCTCTGCTATCGGCAGATTGTATTTGTATATGTATTCCAGTACATCCTGTTCAGTCCAGAATGCCATCGGTGTTGATTTTGGTATCTCCAAGTCAAAGCCGTTACAGCCATTGATTAACCATTGCGTTTCTCTTTGTCTGCTTTCGCAAGCCATTTCAGCAGTAATGAAATATACACCATTTATTTTTGAATACTCGTGTGCTGGTGATTTTTTCATAGCTGTGCAACATTCGGCAGAACAGTTGAAAGATACATCCATCAATTTGCCCCACTTTTCCTTGTTGTAAATTGACTTTTCACCATTGTGCTTTGTGAATTCGCCTTGTAATTTCAACAAGTCAGTATTTACTCTGTTTTCTGCTCTTGCCTTTTTACCATACTGAACACATCTTGACACTTCTTTTGAAATAATCGGATAACCATACTTTTTGATTACCTCAACAAAATTCATTTTAGGTCTGATGATTTCAACATTATAAAAAGTTTTAACAAACTGTCTGATTTCAGGATATTCAAGTCCTGTATCAACAAATACAGCCTTGATGTCATATCCACACCGCCAATGATGTTCGGTTATGTGTTTTAATACCGTGCTATCCTTACCACCGCTGAATGAAATGGCAACATTACCGTTATAATAATTCCACCAACCGTGTATGCGCTCTGCTGTCATATCTATTTTTCTTTCAAGCGGTAAGGATTGCAGATATTTTAATTCTCTTATGTCTCTCAAAGTTCTTTACTCCAACGCACTTTCATTTCTTCAGGGGTTTTATTCTCAATAAGCGACATTTGCTTTTGCTCCCTGATGCCTGTCCAATGAGTACCGCCAGCTTGCCCATCACAAATAAAGTTACTTGCCTTAAGGCTTGCACCGTTTTCACTTTCAAGAATGTATGTAATCACTTTCTTATAGCCCATAGCCTTAGCTACTCGGCAACAAGCACCATAAAGCATTGAGCAAGCATTCTTTGTTCCGTCAGTACAAAGGCGGTTTATTTCAAGAGTAAAGCCATTATCAAGATGTCTGCTGACAGGTCTGCCACAGATAGCAACACCGCACAGCTTATTATCATTCATCAAGTCTAAACAGAATTTACATCCTTGACTTGCTATGTGATGTCTATGGTGCTGATTTACAAATTCACAGGCTGTCTTGTATGTGCAAGGTATTATATTCATTCCTACACCTCATCCATTTTTGCTCCGTAGCTGCAATAAAATTTATCATTTGTCAATCGCCCTAAAACTTCGCAAAATTCCTCTCCGTACTCTTTATTGCGGTGTTTACAATCCTTGCAGTAAACAACAGGCTCGGCATCTATGGTTGGTGCATTTTTTATCATTTCTTCCGTTGCCATGGCACCTTTAAGAAAAGCTATATATTCTTTAGCAGGAACAGCTTCTCCGTTTGTATCCTGCAATTTTTCAAAATTTAAAGCATCAGCATCAATCAGTCGCATTGTCTGTCCTCCTGTTCCAATGTTTTACTGTACTATTACGAACAAAATCAAAATCGAATTTCAGTTTGTACCATTTATGTAATTGCTTTGTACCACAAGTTTTACATCGAATTTCTGTTTCTTTAAGTCCCATATATTCATTGCCTCTTTCAATATACTCAGCTTCACCGCCACAAAACGGACACGGTTTTAATTCAGGCATTTTCTTTCAACTCCTTTAATTTTTGTTCTGCTTCTGATTTGGTGAGAAATACGGTTTTGCCGAAATCGTCCTCAGTAAATTCAATTTCATCAAGAAACTCTTTATAATAAACATCAAATGCTGTTGCAAAATACCTTGTCTGCTCTTTATCAATATGAATATCCTCAATCTCATATGGAACTACTTGATTAACTGATTTACAGTAAGCATATACACATTCTCCAACTCTACGCACAATATATAAGTTTTCTGATTTGTTTTTTTCATAAGGACATTTCGTCTTGTGAACTTTCAAATAACCTGTTTTGCCCTTTATTGTTTTACGTTGATAATTCAAATGGTTTTCACACACATCATAATGAATACAATCTTTACAAGTCATTCAGTTACCTCCTTGAAGCAGTCGTGCATTGCTTTCTCGGTCAATCTTAACTGATACCCACGACCTTTATGTTTAAGCCACCAATATTTTCCTTTTTTCTTTGCTTCCCATTTCTGTTCAGGTGAAATTGTCAACACAATAGAGCAGCCATACATATCACCAAAACACATAAGCGATAATTCTTGTTGTTTTTTTGCTTTAACAATCATTATTCTTTTTCCTCCTCAAAACAATCTGCATCCTCTCTGTTACATATCAGCGTTTCGTTTGCAACATCACAGCATGGGCAAACATCAGCAATATACTCACTGTCTGCGTTGCAGCATATTCCTGTGAATTCATCTAAGTGTTTACATAACATCAGATTATTCCGCCTCTCTTTCAAGCCATTGTTTTACCGCCTTAATACAATTATTATCACTATCGCTTCTACAGTGTGGATAACAAGAGTTGTAATATTCACAATAACTACAGGATGCAATTTCTATATCACCATTTTGTAGGTCATATAAAAACTCCGCCTTTTCCTCAATGCTCATATCATTGATTCTGTCATTGTTTGTCTTTCGCTTTAATAACGAAACTGTTTCTTTGGATTTATTTTGGCAATCATTACAAAGACTGTTGTACTGCTCTTTAAACTGCTCAGCTGCGGCTTTTGTAGTCTGCCACGCTCTGCCGCAGCCTTTACAGACAATTGTTGTTGATTCATTCTCCTGCTCTCTGTAATTCATCATTCCCATACACATTTTTATCATCTCCTTTATAAACTCAACTGGCCGTAAGGTTGAAAATTCATCCACAAGCAATCTGTTCTTTGCTGAATATTTTGTGTATAAAATTTCTGCTCGGTCTTATACCAACCTTTCAGCATCTCGTTATACAAATCACTATCATAACCGCTAACCATCACATAACCTTTATGCTTGAGCAACACATCAAGTAATTCAATGTGCTGCTCTTCGCTCATTTCGTGATTATATTGTTCTCTGCAACGTGTACTTAACAAATACGGTGGATCTGCATAAATCAGTACGTTATCAAAATTAAAACGTTTTATAACTTCTACTGCAGGTCGGCTTTCAATCTGAACATCTTTTAGCCTTTCGGCTGCTTGAATAATTTTCTCAGGCAGTTTGTTCCAATCGACTTTGCAATAGGCTTTTTCTCTGCCTTGTAAATCGTTTTTCCAACCGACTTTCTCACCGGTAGTTCTGAATCCGTGTCCTTGATTAAGCCTTATACAAAACCGTCTTGCCTTTTCCAGAGGCTCATCCGTTTTTATGTAAGCATTTTCATATTCCTGCCGGGCATACGGTGTCAGATACAATAATCTTGCAAGCCTTTCAGGTTCAGTACGAATACAATAAAAGAGATTCACAACCTCGTCATCAATATCATTTATTGTTTCGATGTGTGACGGAGGCTTATTAAACAATATTGCTCCACTACCAAAGTAAGGCTCTAAATAACTATGATGCTCAGGCATCATCTCAATTATTTTTTCTGCCAATTTCCACTTAGCACCCGGATACTTAATTAAAGCATTCATACATTAGTTCCTAAAATGCACTTTGGTTTATGTATGTCGGATTTATCAGCAATCCGGCATTATATCTGTTCACCATATCCGAGCAAGATTCATATTCGTGTTTTTGAGTTAAACAAAAGTCTTTTAACGGACATTCAGTATTAACACATTCCATTGCATATTTCCTTTCTTGGACTATTTTTTATTTTTAGCAAGATTGCCCCATTTTACAGCAGGCAAAGTCTCTTCCAAAATTCTGATATGAGGACAATTTAATTTGCTGCACATTGCATTTTTCGGACCGCATTCAACTCGCCATTTGCAACGTTCAGCAACACATACATATTTTTTAGCCATTTTCCTCACCGTCAGTCATTTCACAAACATAACCATATTTTCGACGCTTACAGATTTCGCAGGTATGCTTGTCTTTGATGTGACTGCCTTTTATAACTTTTCCCTGTATTCTTAACCGTTCCATACAAGGACGGCACATGAATTTTTTATTATCCATAATTCCTCCTACCATTCATAATCAATACACGAATTAAACCAAGGTCTTTTGATTTCAATGTTATGCAATGTACATTTACACAATGTGCTACTATAATGAACACATTTTTTACAGCAACAACAATCTTCACCACTCATAAAATAACCCCTTCAGCTGTTCCTACTACACCAAAAATAAATACAAGCATTGATATAATAAAAACTATGGTCTGTTTAATAAATATTTTCATAATCAATTAGCCTTTCAGTCTCATAGGAAGTACGACTTGTTTGAACAAACCATCTTTTATAACAATAGGATTAAGACTTCCATTCATACAGAAAGTAATTGTTTCATCCGTAGTAGCCTTTAGCGCATCTTTCATAAAATCAATGTTTACGCCGATTTTTATAGATTCATTGTGAGCCGACGGCTTTAGTGCTATTGCTTCGTGAATATCAATTCTCGGATCTGAAATGCTGATATCAACAGAATCATTCAAGTAATTTAGTACAGCAGGCAATTTCTTTTTATCAGGCACACACAAAGCTATTCTGTTAAAGCAGGAAAGAAATTCACTTCGATTAACCTCGAAAACAATTTATACGCACCGGAAAACGCTACTGCATAGTCAGTAAACTGTTCTGCCAAATACAATTTTGAATATATAAGATATTCTCCAGCCTCAATTAAAATAGATTTACTATCATTAGCATAAATGTAGATATTATCATCAGCAACTGAAAAAGCCTTATTTAGTGCCTCTTTGTCCAAAACCATTTTGAATACGTTTGTATTCTCCAATTTATTCCAGGCAACTCGATATCCATCACAGGCAACAATATTCAAAAACGTTCCATCGCTTTCAAACAGTATCCCTTCTTGCGCCGGCTTATCCGAATTTGACTTTGAGCATGCAAACATAATCTGTTTAACAATTTTTTCAAAATCCGAGGTTTTGACATCAATAAGCATTTTGCTTTCATCTGGCTTACTTGTATCTGTCTGAGGAAATAACTCTGTATCGTATGTACTGAATTTGCTTTTGATTTTTCCACACTTAATAATAAGCTGTTTATCTTTTTCAGTAATTTCAACATTACCTTCAGGAAGACTGATGATAAAATCAATTGCTGTCGGAGGTATTATGCAGTTAATAGCCTCCTCACAGTCCATTAAAGGAACAACAATGGACGTTTTGAAATTATTAGCAATTAGCATCTTGTCCTTAAGCAACACACCTGATAAGTCATCACCGAGCTTTGCTGAACTGATGCTCTTTAAGACTTTAAGTTTTTCTGATAATTCACTCTGATGTATAATCATATTTCTTTCTCCAATTCAATTTTTAATTTAGGATATTTTTCTCTGAACGATTTAACCTTAAGCTTGAAAACTGGTGTTTCCATACCCTTAACATCAACAATGCGATACGTTTTTTTAGGATAGAAAATCACAAAGTCGGTAACGTATTCCGTACCTCTTTCACCATTCTTACCTTCAGTAATAACAAAACGAGCTTGTCTACAAAAGCCGTCAATAGCACCAGCCCTAAGAAGTAACTTAAGTTGGCAATAGTAATTTGCCTCTGCCTGACTGTCAAAACAAATACCGTCAATCCATACTTTTTTAGAACTGTATTTATTGACCTTCTTTTTCGCTGCAGGAGCATTTATCCCCATTGCTCTTGCTTGTTCCGGTGTCAATCTTATCGTCATAGTTCAAATCCTCCAAAAAACTCGGCCAGCACGCTTCACACACATAGCCGATTGATACTGCGCTTTCATTTCTTTTCTTCTGTGCGAGAATTGTATACATATCACTTTTTCTCATTTTCTCGCCACATCTTGAACAAAGGGCAAGTAATCGCTTTTTGTTTTTTTCGCTGATTTCTTTGTGTAACAATTGTGGCGGATATTCTTGTCGCATATTTTCATCACCGATAATAGGACGTAAACTTTCTTTCATAAAAACAGGAATATTAAATTTATCGCAATGAGCAACGATTTTTTCAATCCATTCAATTTTCGGAATAACCTTGCCTTTTCGGTTTCCTGTTTCTGCACCGATTATTACCCAATCAGCAATCGGTGGGAATCCTTGTATATAATCTCCAACGTCCTCTAAAATCGGCTCGATACTTACAAATGAATGATATTTCTCACTTTTAACAAGAATATCTGCCTGTGTATTGATAAATGAGTAACCATACCACATATTTTCGCCTTTAGGTAACAATTCTTGCTTTACAAGTGTTCTATACCTTTCAGGATTTTTAGTAAGGAATAAGTAATTGTGCTGCGGATTATTTTTACAAGCCTCGAAAATATCCATAATCCATTCATCTGGTACCCATTTACCGAATACATCAGCCAGAGCACCTACAAATATATTGGCGCCTGTGGGTCGCCGTTCAAGATGATTCATCCTGTATTTATGTAATGTTGGATAAAATCCAAACGGAGTAGCAAGGGTGCGACCATTACGTGATTTAAAAGGCTCGTCAAGCTCATATAAACCATTACCAAGATGTTTACATCTTTTGTCTGTCATATTCTGTCTGGTGTCGCCTGCAAAGCGATTAGCAAGTTTTCTCGCATAACAGTAAGGGCAATCGTGATAGCAGCCGGTTATAGGATTCCACGTGTAATCACACCAATCGATTCTTGATTTATTCATCATTTTCCTCCCAGTATTCAATGAAATAAGTATAGGTATTGCTTTTCCCTTGCTTTTCTCTACCAAGCCTAACAGTATAACCAGCTTTGAGAAGACCTTTTGCAATTTCAAGCCTGTCCTCAGCACTAAGTGAATTGTTTTTTATGCTGTAAATCCTTTGTTTTTGCATTAACTACACCTCCTGTTGTTGATAAGTAAATCCGCTTCCAATACATCAGCAAGTAATTTACCTTGATATGTGCCAGCACGTATTATGGCTTTGTTATCTCGTAATTCCCTATACTCTTGCAACCGCAATTCATTGCTTTTGCATCCCAACAGCATATCGTTTTCAGTAAGCCTTTTGGAAATTTCTTTTTGCCAAGCAATAAGAAAATCCTTGATTTCTTTGATATCTTTTCCTTGAGTATTATGTTTCGTTCTTGTCTGACGAACAGTGCCGTTAGGCTCAACCTCAAGAGTGTAATAAGGCTTATCAAGATTATTACTTTTTCTGAGAAGTAGGATATAGCTTTCTCTGTTCTGTATCCGTTCAAAATATCTGTCAGGAGATCTACTTACACAATGGCTTAATTCGTTGCTATCTTCCAGAATATCCTCAATTCGCTTAGGAACAACAACTGTAAATTTTTCACCTGCAAACTGATATTTATCAACAATGCTCAGACAAATATTATCAACATCAGGATATTGTGCGCTGATTTCGTTTGCAGCTCTGGCCGTATCTGCACTGCCTATTTTTTCGATACATTCATTATGCTTATCAACAAGATAACGAGGCTTATAATTGATTTCCTGAGCTACATTGATGTTTAAGCGTTTTGCCATTTCCAAGTAATCCTGCCAGGTATCCAATATGAATTTGGCTTTTTCTTTAGATAAAAGCATCTGCTGTTTCATATATTTACAGATTTTATTTTCGCTCATTCTGTCCGTAATGAATTTAATGGAATCAGGCTTAATATAATTGTCTGTAAACCAGCTGATTGTTTTATCAGATATGCACTTGTTTCGTGCTTTTTCATATTGCAGCCATTCAAGAAAGGCAATACCGCCGTTAGCAGAACGAAGTCGTTTCAATAATTGCTTATCAATTTGCAGTAATTTATGGAGCTCTCCATTTGTAGCCTCGCCGTTTATAAGTTTATCTGCGTAATAATAGTAATGATTGTTTCTGTCAATAAAATCTAAACACAGTTGATATAAACCAGCTTTAGCAATACGCTCCATATATGGTCTATCTTTATATATTGCGATATAAACCTCAGGATCAATCTTTTCGGAATGCCTTATCATTTCAAGCATTCCTGTTCTTTTTAACTGAGGAATTCCGCACAGTGTTTTTCCATATATTTTTCCTACATTCATAATTGAATGGTTGCTACAAACAAATGATGAAACCCAACGAGTTTCTTTGTGCTTAAAATCTCCCCAATAATAAGCTCTTGCTTTATCAAAGTTTTCATATATACATCGGCGAAATTCAAAACACCTGTATTGAGGTTTGGTATCTTCATTTTTTTTGAATTTTATTTGCACACTGAACTCTCTTGTAACAAAACCGTCCCTGCATTTTTGAATGAGATATACAAACTCTTCTTTAGAGGAAAAAAAGGTTCCCATTTTTCCGTAACTTTTATACTGAATAGGCTTCCTGCAACAAGAACAAGTATCGACTTTGCCATTTTGGGCATTCTTGATGGGAACTGTTTTTCCGCACCTTGTACAAAAGCCTTCTTTGGCGCCGTTACGCTCATATTTGTAAAAAATATAATGGTCTGTTATGCCGACTCTCTGTACCCATTTATCCCAATCTTTAGGCAGAGCAGGAATTTGGGATAAGTCTTCATCCCACGGATCAGTAATCCTTTTATGCTTTTTATCAAGCTGAATTTTACGAATGCGCGTCTGATATTCCACGATACCCTTAAAATCTCCTGTCTTGACCTTAAGGTGATTTTTTATGCTCTTTTTTCCTTCGGGATTTATATAGATTTTTCGTTCGCTGTAATGTTCATAAGCACCCGGAAAAGAAAGATTGCTTAGCATTGCTTCGCTCCACTTTTTCTTTTTGCAATCGTATGTAATAAATTGCTCATTTTCATAATCAATGAAAATTTCGTAAAGCGGTTCTTTGCTTCCAAAACGCATATATTCGGTCATAAATAACGCAATTTTCATTATGCCGTTAAGTATCTGGCAGCGCATAAAAATGCTGTGCTTATATACATTTACATATGATTTTCTGCTCCAAGGTAAAGGCTTCATTATAGGAGCATCATTCGCAGCCATATTCATCATTTTGTCTGTTGGTCTTAAGGTGCGTAATTTTAATAACTCTTTTTTATTATTCATTCAGCACCTCCAGACTGAGGATATGCTTCGTTTCCGTGAATGTCATAAAAGGTGTTTTCTTTGAAACATTCACCGTCCACCTCAATCATTGCAATTTCAATTATGTTTCCATAACCGTTTTCTTTTGCAAAACCTAAGATAGTACCTTTTTTGCCTGCCGCAATAGGATTAAGTCCTCTTGAAATAATAAACAGGTTCTCTGCTTCTGCTTCATTTTCATAAACATAGCCTGCATTCTTACGCTTAGGGTGAGAGTAGATATATTTAAGAGTTTCGGCAACAAAATCTTTAAGAGTCATTTTCTTAACGAGTTTTATATGAGTACAAGAGATCTTGCTATCTCTATCGTCTTCGTCAATATCGCCTGAAGCTTCTACAATCCAATATTCTGTGTTATTCCAATTACTGTAATATGTAAGACAATCCAAAGGATTTTCGGCACAATGAAAGCCGTTTTTAGCGCAATTTGCTTTATCGGTAATATTAACCTTATCAGCTGAGAATTGATAACCTCGACATTTAAGTCCAATATCAAATCCTTTATATGCAATCATAAGCTACCTCCAATTACATAAAAGACATTTGACCTTGTTCAGCCATTTCAGCAGCCTTTTGCTTTTCCTTTTCTTTTTTCTTTTTCTCGGCGTCTGCTTTCTTTTTGGCTATCGCCTTAGCTTCGGCATCTGCCTTTGCTTTTTCCTCTCGTTTTTTCTTTTCAGCTTCTGCTTTAGCCTTGCGAGCCGCAGCCTTTTCCTCTGCTCGTTTTTTCAACTCTTCATCACTTAAAGTGTAAAAATCAACAGCATAGCCAAAGATTTCTTCCGAAGAAGCACCAACACCTACAACCTCAGGATTATCTCTTGTTCCTGTTCCTCTTGCCATATTAAGAGCCTGTTCTCTGTATTGTTCCATAATGAAAGAGAAACAATCTGATAATTTCTTTTGGAGTACTTGTTGAGCAAATGATTCATCAGCGATTGCTTTGGCTCTTATAAAATGATAAATGCCGATAGCTGGAACGTTTTGTCCGCTTACACTTTCAGCCTCTTTATCAAGTTTTTCAATAGCTTTTTGCACAATCTTTTCATTGATTTCTGTTTCATTCTCTGTTATATTGTTATCAGAGTTAGTTGGGAGTGTTGTATTTTCCATAAAATCATCCTTTCAAAATAAACTCATTTGACCGTTGCGGTTGACAGAATATTCAATATCAAATTTTGGTGGTACATTATTTGTTTCTGAATTGTCTTCCGTTACGGTTATTTCTTTTTCATCAATAATATTGGGTTGAGTTTGATACCTATCGCCCTTATGTTTTGTTTTGAATTCCCATAAGTCTAATATATATGCAGGTGTTCGCCACACGGACCATTCTTCAAGAGTTAATGAATTTCCATGTACTATAACTGCAGGAATGCCAAATAACGATAATTGCAGATAAGCCATACAAACACACTTGATATCAATATCCACACCTGTTACAACTAATTGTTGTTGAGGGTTGAAGTCCTTAATTTGCATTGCTTTTGCAAGACCAAGTACCAATCCCCCAGAACCTATACAAGGCTCTAAACAACTAATAAAGTCCTGTTCATCAAGCAAGTCACCATCACCTAAATTCATCCTACCCATACATTCGCAGATGTGAAAAGGACTAAAAAATTGACCATGATACTTGTTGTGTAATTCTAAAGCGTGAAAGACTTTTCCAAGTAGATCATAATATCCTACTGTATTAAAGGATTTATCGAGAGAACTGACAAGAATACCGAGACAATCAGCCAAACGATTTAGTTCGTCCTTGTTATATTTTTTGATAATTTCAAAATACTCTTTCTCTCGCTCATCTCTGAATTGCCAATCAATAGCATTTGAAATTGATATTGACGAAATTTTCAGCCAATCTTCAAACACTTGCCAAGTAGAATATCTGTCACTGACAGAGGTTAGAGATTTACATAGTTCTTTACAATCATCAGGCATATAAGAATGCGTTTTAGCCATTAGTAGCACCTCTATAATCGTTCCAAGCCATTGTTATGACATCAGTTGTTTCACGGAAACGGCTGATTATTGCTTTTATATTTTGGCAATCATCATTAACGGTCATTCTTTCAATCAACATTTGTTCGTTATAGTTAGTGGTAATAATTGTGGGCAGCATTTCGTTGTAACGATAATCAATTATTGAATATAACGTTGCCACACCCCAATTAGTAACTTGTTCCTTACCTAAATCGTCTATAATGAGCAAATCAACTTTTCTGAATCTATCGAGGATTTCATCCTCTGTGTAATCAGAATAATCGTTATAGGCTTTTTTTATGTTTTCTAAGAGAGCTACTGCAGTTTGACATTTTACAGAATAGAATTTGTTAATCAATGTCATTGCAATAGCGGATGCTAAATGTGTTTTGCCTGTACCATTTGTACCTTCAATGTAAAGACCTTTACCAATAGATTTCTTATCCTCAAAGCAGGTGACGTATTTTTCAGCAATTTCCAAAGCAGTCTTTTGTTCAGGAATAGTTACTATATAATTATCAAATGAACAAAACTGTTGACGTTTACTCATACCGCTATTAACTATCAACCTGTTCATACGTGATTGCCTTTTCTCAATCTCCTTTTGTCTTTTGACACGTTTCTTTTGCTCCTCATCCTCTTTGTCCTTTTTAGACCAATAGGCTAAAGCTTTATCACATGTACAGCGTTCAGGACTTTCACGTCGAATTGTAACGATACTTCCAAAGGCTAATAAGCCTTCGTAATAAAGTGTTCTACCACAATATTTACAATGTTCCGGTTCAGGTAATTCAAACTTACAAGGAATATTTTGTTCCTGAATTTCTTTAGTTGTAAATATTACCTTACGTTCTGCTTGGTCTGAACTCTGTTGCAAAATTTCCGACATTCGTGCATCCACCTCCTTGATCCTGTTTCTTTGCTAACCAACTAACAATAAAACGACTAATTCCTCTGCGAGTTTTTCTTTTTTGAGGATTTGCCTCACACCAAGCGACCATAATCCTGAGTTCCTGAATAACATTAACTGCTGGATATAACTCTTGCCAATGAGTAACAGAATCCTCATACACATCAAATAACGTTTTATCATTAAGCAATAACTGTACAACAACTTTTCCTGCATTTTGCTCGGAGGAATTTTCAATTGCTCCGTGCATAACATCTTTCCTTTCATCTTTTTTACTTTTATTTCCTTTACTTTTATTTGTGCAGTTTTCGGTACTTTTATTTGGGTTTTCGGTACTTTTATTTGGGTTTTCGGTACAGGAAATGTTTTTAAAGGTAATCTTACTAAGAATACTGGTTGGAACATCATTTTTATCTGTTTCATCAAGTAACCAGTATTCTTTAATAATCCTTATTTCTGAACGGCTATTAAACATACGAATGTAACGCCGTTGGATACCCGCTGAAGTTAATACACCGGACGCGTTAAACACCCCTTCATCAAAAAAGGAACGTCGGAGGCACCCATGTATAAACTCGCTTATGAATTGAGAGGATATATTGCAGCCAACATCGTCTGCGATTAAGTCACATAAATCCTGATCCCACTCAATAAAGTATCCTTGCTTAAACACTTCACACATAAGGTAGTCCAATAAATACATACCTTTTGCTTGAAATTCTGACCGTAGCAAACGAACTTTTTTATCACTATAAAAATCCGTATCCTTTGGAAAGTACACCATCCCGTCCTTTATCGGTCGGGCCAATATGTCACCTCCGTTCTTTTGTATTTAGATTGAGCCTGTCGCAGAGGTACTTATCAAGCTTTATTCCATATATGAAATATCTCTCAAATAAGCCCTTTTCGTCTTGGTGAGCCATCATATGATGCTTATGGCATAGAGCAATAGCTTTCATACCAATGTGAACTATTTTGTCCCTGTTTCTGCCTGCACCTACACGGTCAACATGGTGTACCTCTGCTTTTTCATTACAAATAGCACATCTTCTGTGTTCCAAGCACATATACAAATATTTGCCTATATCGTCTGTCTGATTAAGCAATGTATCTCGTGTTGGAACACCATTCTCAAAGCAAAAGTTTATCAAAAATGTAATAAACTCCTTGGCAGTTGTCATATCAACATTTGAAAGACTAAACCATTCATATCCCATC
Organism: uncultured Clostridia bacterium; assembly: GCA_947176035.1. Classification (GTDB taxonomy): domain Bacteria; phylum Bacillota; class Clostridia; order Oscillospirales; family Acutalibacteraceae; genus Eubacterium_R. The sequence continues at coordinate 44,238 of CAMWPJ010000001.1, forward strand.
TCAGCAATAAACAGTGTCTCCATTAAGCTTCGAGTGACTTCTGGAAGATAGTTTCCCATCCAATCGTCTATATCATTTATAAGAGCCCAAGTTTTTCTACGTTGTTCAGCGGATATTGTTCTGCCATCATCGAGGCGAAGCTCAACAGTAGTAATCTGCTTTTGCTGCAGTTCTCTGTTGATATCCTCAAAAGGTTGGAGCAATATTTTATTTTCAGCAGCCTTCAGGATCTTCGCAGTTGTTATTTTCATTTAGATAAACCTCTTTGTCTTTGCTATCATCGTGGCAATGCAGGTAGCAATATTCGCTTTTTGGTCCACAATTTCGGCATATAAAATCATCACATTTTGCTTTCGATAAATGATTCTTTAACACCTGTGTTTCGTATGGATATAAGCCTGCTGCCTTTTTTGCCTTAATTTTTTCCTGAATAACATCATCCTCATAATTTGCCTCTATCATATAAAGGTCATAATGGTGAGCAACAATGCCGTTCAGATTATTAGTATCGGTTGCATAAAACACCTTTCCAAAAGGAAAATGTATCTTGTAACCGCAATTTGGAACATTGTGTACAAGCGGTACCGGGATGATATTACATACTCCGTAACCATAACTTGTATCAAATTTAAGAACATCAATATTTTTCTTATTCACTCCGCAAGCCACTAACGGACCTACAAGCCAACTGCAGCACGCAAACCTTAATGTAGGTCTTTCGGATGCAAGCCTTTTGATTGTAGTCTTATTAAAGTGGTCGGAGTGAATATGTGTTAATAAAACGAGTTTAAAATCCTCATAAAAGGGTTTTAATGCCTTAAAGGGAACACCGCAGTCAATAAGTATTAACTTGTGTATAACTACGGCATTACCCTGTGAGCCGGTCGATATGATGTTAAAATCAATATTGCTCATTAGATATCATCCAAGTTTACTGATTCCACAATGTCAGTTGCCTCAGGCTGCGTTAACTGTGCAGGGTCTGTTGTAACCTCAACATTGTTTTCAGGAACTGTAATAACATCGCCGTTATCGTCAACCTCATTAAATGAATTGTCTTTTTCATAAGCTGTCATCATTTCTGTTGACATAGGACAACCACCTTTTGAAATCAACTGACGGAGCATAGTTTTCTTAGCCATATCGTCAAAATTCTTGTACCAAAAGGAGGAGTACTTCCACATATCCATTTCAGGGATTTTACCTTCCTGAATATTGATATATGCCTGTCGTGAAAACGCCATACTGTATTTATCAGCGTGTGACATCATCTGTTCTTTGCTCCAATAAATAGCCTTTCTGAAACCATTTGTAAGCTCAAAGAAAGCATAATAACCAATTGTTTCAGTAGCCTCACGTTCGTTCCAATCCTCAATGAGTCTGCACTCAATTTCTTCGTTTAATGGGTCAAACTTAATAAGTTCACCCTCTTTGATTTCAACAGCGTTGATTTTCTTAACCTGACCGCTGCGCATAACGAGTTGCAAATAGCCTTTATATCCGAGAATAAACTGTGCCTTTTTTACACCGGCTTTTTTATCATTAAATGGAACGAGATAAAACTGACCGAGCTGAGGACTTGGTGAAAGATTAAGGCTTTCACCGAGTAACGCTCCTGCAAGAATTGAACTTGATTGACAATCCTGCAGTGCAGGTGTATTAGCAACAGCCGATGTAATTGATGCAACAAACCTTTTGCAACGATTTGGATCGCCGAGTGTATTGTTAATCATTTTCTTATAGCCATCAGAGTTAATCATCATACTGAATGTGGGCTTTTTGTTTTCGCCCGATGCAAGTGTTTTAGAGTTGGACATACTTCATACCCCTTCCGCTTAATAATTGTTTCATTGCTCTGAGGTCATCCATTGTGCCTTCAACCTCAAATTTTACTTTGTATTTTTTTGCCTGCTTTTCAAATGGTTCATCGCCACGATATACAGGATTTGCAATAGGCTCAGGTATAAACTCACTTTCGTCAGGAGTTTCAACCACAGGTGCCTCAAAAGCAGTCTGCTCGCTTTCTTCCATAGCCGTTTCAACAGCTGCAACCTGTTCAGCCTCAGCTTTTGCCTTAGCCTCTGCCTCTGCACGTCTTCTTTCCTCTTCTTCAATAAGACGGTGACGTGTTGTAACAGATGTAATTGCCTTGCTCACATCAAGACTCTGTTTGTATTCAACGAGTATTTCCTCTTTGTGCTGTTGTGTATCAATCAGTGCCAAATCACCGACAACACGGTCAACAAATACCTTAATTGTATCTTTGCATTTCTTATCGCTTATACTGAGGTTGATTGTAAGACCGACATTTTCAAAGGTGAGGAAATCAATTCCTTTGCTCTCAACATATTCACAAAAATACTTGTGAGCCTTTTCCTCTTTTTCCTTTTTCTGGGCATCTTCAACAGCCGCAATCTTTGCCTTTAACTGTTCATCAGCAGGCTTGAAAATGTTGGTAACATATTCTTTATAAACTGCCTCAAATTCGTTATATGGACCAAGAATGGCATTCTTAACACCTTTTCGCTTTTCTTCAAGAGCTGCAAATTGTTTTGACAAGCTTGTCCTCAGTTTCTTAATGTCCTGCTTGTTTTCCTCCGTACACTCCATTGTCAAAGCCTCAGCAACATCCTGTTCAGCCGCAGTCTTGATTAACTGTAACTGTTCTTTGATAATAGGGAACTGTTCAACAACAATGAGGTCATCGGTTTTTATAGGTTCGGTTGTTCCTTCAACGACCTGTGCCTCAACCTCAAAAATATTTTCTTGTGGGTTGGTTGACATTTCAAATATCACTCCTTGCATTTATTATTTTTTTGTGTTAAACTATAGCTACGGTTCGAGGGTACACCTGCTTTATGCGGTGTGCTCTTTCTTTTTGCTTATAATCTCTTAAGCAATACGCTGAAAATCTATCAGTACGTATCTGCTCAACTATTAAATGGGCAAGATATCTTGTCTTAAGCCTTTGACCTTCATCTGTGCCAAAACGTTTTATTAAATCATCACGTTTAGCCACGGCAGAATCATAAGCCGCCTCAATCTCATAAATCGTAGGCTGACAAGACGATATATCATTAATCTCGGCTATCAATTCTTTGCTTATTTCCATTTGCTACACCTCCTTGTCAAGTAATTTAAAGTTATCAATAGCCCAGCGGTTGGCTGGTTTATTAACCTGTGGTATCACTTCTGGTGATGCCTTTTCTTTTTGACAATCACATTTTTCATCAAGGTCAAGATATGCTCCGCAATGAGGGCATATATCATACATAGCCGTTTTAAACATCCCCCTTATCCTTAACTATTTTCATTTTCCAATCAGGACAAAGTGTATTCAGAGTGTTTTCAAGGAAATCTCTTTCCACTCGTAAAATCTCATAATCTGTAACTTTACGTTTTAATTTACGTATTACCTCGTCTTTTTCGGTTTCAGCAATTACAACTGCCGAACAATGTTTTTTATGTGGACAGCTAAGCTGTAACTCCACTGTGTCAACATCCCAAGTGTGAGGATCAGTTCCGCAGTAGCCGTAAAGAGCGCATTGGGAACAATCTCCTTCAGGTGGAATATTGTTAATACATTGTTCTTTAATAACTCGTAAAGCCTTTTTAACTTCGTTATTATAGTTTTTCATATGTACCTCCTATTTTTTATTATCAGCCCTTATAACAGTAGCAGGGTAGCCATCGCAAAAATATTAAGGGTAGTTATGTCTGATGGCATTTGCAGAACTTATAAGAAAGGATGAAAACCGTATCCCTGCTACCCTTATAAGAGCTGATTTAATAATTGCTTTAGCTTGCTTTTTCCGCCTTTATTGCTTTTAAGTATTCATCACACTCTTTTCTGTCAAGCATATACTTTTCGCAAAAATAGATTTTTTGTATCTTGCCACGTGGTGGCTTAGCAAAGTTGTGATCTGTACCCGGTACTTTCTTTTTGGTGATTTCATTGCTCAGTTTAGCCATTACTTTATAGGCAGTTGATTCACCGATATCAAGCAACAGCATTACATCTTTTGCGGTATACCACATACTCGACATATTCATCCCTCCTTGTCCGCAAAATTGATTGAAAGAATGGCACCTGCAAGCTCTGTTATTTCCCTGCAGCATTTTTCCCAATCAGTTTTTTCATAGTCATTTACTTTGCCGTCTGATGCGATTTTTATAATTTGGCTGATAGTGCCGTTTACATCATTCAATCTACTTACCATTGTTAATGTTGCACCCTCGAATGATGTTGGCTGTAAGTCAGGTAAAAACTCTCCTAAAGGCGATTTTTTTATATGTAAGTATGCAAGATACTTATCGTTATAAAGTTCGCACATTTTCCTTACAGTATCATCAGGAACACGCGCACCATCAAGCGACTCATACTTATCAAGAGTGCGAGTATCAATATGTAACTCCTCTGCAACAGGGTCACGCCTTAATCCTGCCTTTAATCGTGCATTTTTGTAGATATTACTGCTCGTTTTGTTCATTTTAATCACCTCGCATTTACGATATAATGTAATTAAGTTAATTACTATCTCTGAAATCTTCCACTCTGCAGCCGAGTTTGTCTGCAATACGGAAAGCCACAGGTAATGATGGAACTTTAATATCTCCCTCAATCTGAGAAATCATCTGAAAAGAAACGCAGGCAGCCTCTCCAAGTTCAGTCTGTGTGAAACCAAGTTTTTCTCTGCGTTTTTTTATGTTTGCTCCAATACTCATTTGTTGCACCTCCTTACTCAATTTCGTTCAGTTCATCAAGCGCATCTTCGATACTGCCAATGGCATTTTCAAGATTATCAATATAATCCTGCATTTGCGTTGCTCTATCGCTTTCCTGCAAATTTTCAGGCATATTGTCAAGAGCGGATTCTTCATCATCTTTGACGTTTTCGATGTCGCTCATAAGACTTTCCAAAACATCTTTGATTTTACTGATTTCTTTTCGCCTTTCAGCATTCATATATTGGTCCTCCTAAAATATTTAATTATTGATTACTATTTAAAACTGTGATATACTTAAACTAAGTTGAAAGACAGTTTTAAATGTAAGCAGTCTGCGGTAGGGGTATTGCAAACTGCTTACTTGTTAAAAAACTGAAAAAGGACAAGCGGGTCAGACGCTTAATTTAGGTGTATTTTATGAATTTTCGTATTATCGCTTATTAACTTTTTTCAAGATAAGTAATGCTATACAACACACACTTGAAATCATTAATAACAGATTGGTATTCATAAAAATAACCCTTTCAATTTCTCAACTTGGTTTAATTATACTCTAACTATTGTAAGATTTCAATACAATTATCTTTATTTTCAAAGATTTGTAAAAACTGCACAAATGCAGTCATCTATCTTTTGTTAGATTTATATATTTTTTGGGGGTGTTTTTATCTTTTGGGATAGATTCTACTCATTGTGTATAGAAAGTGGAACTAAACCTAATCCTGTGGCAAAAGCAATCGGACTTTCTACTGCTATTTGCACTCGCTGGAAAAACGGCACAATACCAAATGCGGATGTGTTATTAAAACTTTCAGATTACTTTGATGTATCTGTTGATTACTTATTAGGAAAAACAGACAAAAAAAATAAGGCTACCCCAGAGGAGCAGCCTTTAACTGATGAACAAGCAGCATTATTGAATTATTGTTCTGATTTATCTAATGATGATTTAGAAAAAGTTATTGATTATATTGAACTTTTGAAACTAAAAAATAATGCTACACAGAAAGCAAACATTAAATTAGTTGCACGTTCAGGTGAGCAAAAAGAAATAGAAACAAGTCAAGAAGATATCGACTGGATTGCATCTTCTTTGAATGAAGATACTACAAGTGATTATTAATGTAATTTGAAAATTGTTCCTTTACTTGTTTTTCAAGATTACTTATGTAATAGCAGCCATAATCCCTTTCAAAAAGAAATTGCTTGTTTCTTTTTTCTAACAATAACAGACGTTGGCATCTGAATTCTGCAGCCTGTTGACTGATACAACAGTGTTCGGCAATCTCTTCTGCAGTAAACAGTTTTAATTCGTGTAACACACAAGCTGGTGCCAATAGTCTGGCAGCAAACATATTAGCCTCTGTTTCTATAGGATTATCATTTATGCTTGGTTCTGTATTTCTCGTTGTTATGTATGACTCGGCTGTCGGCTGAAATTCGTGCTTACATATTATATGTCCGAGTTCATGGGCTAATGTAAACCGAATTCTCTCATTGCTTTTTGAAGAATCATAGAAAACCTTGTATTGATTAGACATTAACAATGTAAAACCGTCACTTGTTTTTGTTATTTTGTCAAGACCAAGCTTTTTTATTGTGTCTTCATTATCCTGATATGTATATAAACCTATTCCTAAATTGCGTATAATGCTTGATACTTTGACCGGCAATTCATTTATATTCATATCAATAATTAATTGCCAAGCAGCGTCACGAGCCTTTTTATAACTTGTGTACTTATTAATTGATTTATTTTGCATTCTTATTACCTCCTATATAATTTTAACTTTGATTACAGAAATTTCATATAGGAAATTATTGGTAATAATCCACATTGTATTATTTTACTTGACAAATGTTTTCATTCTGATTTTTTAGTTCGGATACAAAATCTGTCACTTTCTTTAAATCTTTATCTGACAAATCGCAAATACTTCCTTTTAATATATCGAATAGCAGTTCTCTTTCTTTCATTGTTATGTATCTCCTATCTAAGTTTTCGACAATATATTAATTTATATGATATATCATTCAACAATAAATAAATGTTAAATTTGTTAAATAATATCATATTTGGTTATTTATAGTGCCTTCTAATAACTTAGTGTAGGAATTATGCCTAAAGTAACACATTTGTCCTATAATAGGGACAACATTATTGTTTTTCGATATAAAACAATTCGCAAGGAGAAATATTTAGGGCATCTGCTATCTGACAAATGCTTAAAACAGAAGGATTCATATCCTGCTGTTCTATTCTGCTAATTGTTGATTTTGACACTCCCGAAAGTTGTTCTAAATCTCTAATGGTCAATCTTCTTTCTGTGCGAATTTCATATAATTTATAAATTACTTTCATTAATATCACCCCTAATATTTTTCACTTTATAAGGTAAAATATCTGGATG
>CAMWPJ010000002.1 GCA_947176035.1 uncultured Clostridia bacterium
GTTCACGTTGTGACTACAACGATGTTCAGACTAAGGTTCTTGAGAAGCTTGGTCATGACCTCACAACAAACACTGTAACAACTCCTGCTACATGTGAAGCTGACGGTTCAGAAGTAACAACAACAACATGCTCACGTTGTGACTACAATGATGTTCAGACTAAGGTTCTTGAGAAGCTTGGTCACGATCTCACAACAAACACTGTAACAGTTGAAGCAACATATGATGCTGATGGTTCTGTTACAACAACAACAACATGCTCACGTTGTGATTACCTTGACGAGGATGTTCAGGTACTTCCAATGCTTGTTGGTATTCAGGTAACAGTTGCTAATGCAGCTCTTGGTACAGCAACAGTTAACGGCAAGGCAGTAGAGGATGAGGCTGTAACAGCTAACTGTGCTCCTAACTCAGACGTTGTTCTTACAGCAACACCTGTAGATGGTGCTGTATTCGTTGGTTGGAACGTAGATGGCAAGCTTATATCAACAGCTGCTACCGTAACAGTTAAGGCTCTCGCTGATATCACATATGTTCCTGTATTCCAGAACGCTGCTGATACATTCACAGTTGTATTTGTTGACAGATATGGCAACATCTTTGCTACTCAGAATGTAACAAGTGGTGCTGAGATTGATCTTGATGCAGTTCAGGCTCCTGCAATTGCAGGTTATACCTTTGTTGGTTGGTCAGTAGAAGATGTAACAACTATTACTGGTGCAACAACAATTCAGGCAGTATATGAGAAGAACGAGACAGCTGGCTACACAGTAACAGCTGCTGGTTGCTCAATCACTGCTGGTTCAGAGGCAGTTGCTGATGTACTTACAGGTGTTGAATACGATACACTTGTAACAGTAACAGCTGAGGGTGCAAAGGCTTGGACAATCAACGGCGCTACAGTTGCTTACGGTGAGTCTTACACATTCTATGTAGGTTCAGACGTAACAGTAGTTCCTGTATTTGATGACGTAACAACAGTTAAACCTCAGGTTGCAGCTGTAGACGTATCAAAGGTAGTTGTAGGCGATAAGACAAAGGCTTCATTCCTTGCAACTCGTACAATGACAGCTGATTGCACATATGTAAATGCTGGTTTCGTATATGGTAAGAACCTTGCTGATAACAACATCACTCTTGCTGATGTTAAGGCTGGTTCAGCTGTTAAGGCTTACTATTGCGCAACAAATGCTGAGCAGTTTGCACTTACAGTAGGTAGTGCAGATGGCACAGGCGTATTAACTGCAAGAGCATTCCTTGCTTATGTTGACGCTAACGGTGCAACTCAGGTTGTTTATGCTGAGCCTCAGACATTCGATTATGCTACTATGGCTTAATCTATAAAGGAGGACTAAGTAATGAAAGAAATGTATACAAAGCCTGTTTCACAGGTTGAAGAGTTCCAGGCAATGGATGTTATGACAACATCTGGCTGGACCGGCGGCATCGAACAAGGCGATGGCGGCGAGCTCTAAAAAATAAGGGGAGAGGCAGTCGAAAGACTGCCTCTCTTTTTGTATTTACTAATTTATCTGATAAATCAAAACAATAAACCTCCGCTATAATTCATAGCGGAGGTTTATTGTTTTATTCTGCTGTATCGTCTGCCTTTATATCTGACGAGCTTTTGTTATAAATATAATCTATCAGCATATCCTTATTTTCCTGTGTGTCAATGCTGATTACACTGTTACCCTTGATTGTTGCGTAGCTCCATGTTCCCTCAAACGGCACTTTTGCTTGGTGAAAATCACCTGTTATACAAGTCGCTGCCTGCATTGCTAATTTAACAAGCTCACCCTTGCCCAAATCTGTTTCAATATATGGTGCAGAGTTGAAAGCCATTTTATATAGCTTGAACGGATTAGAATGCTTTGCACTTGTCAGTATAGCGTTCATAACGGTTCTTTGTCTCTCGGTTCTTACAAAGTCAGTATCAATCTTTCTTATCCTGCAATATGCGAGTGCCTGTTCACCTGATAGCTTATATTTTCCTGATTCCAGTGTTACATAGTCATATCGATACGGGTTATTCGTAACCTCATTCGCCTCTGCTTCAGTTACATCAACCTCAACACCGCCAAGACTGTCAACAAGCACCTTGAACATTTCAAAATCAACCACAGCATAGCCGTCAATATCTATTCCGAAATTGTACTCGATTGCATCCACAACACCGCTGTAACCGCCTGATGAGCAGGCTGCATTCAGTCGCTGTTCATAGCCGAGGGAGGGGATATATACCCATGTGTCACGCAAAAACGATATCATCTTTATGCAGTGATGCTTCATATCAAGTGATATCAGCATCATTGTGTCAGAACGTGTTTGGTCGCCTTCCTCACCGGCACGTGCATCAACACCGAGCAGCAAAATATTTTTAACCATTCCACTGCTTTGCAGTGAGCCGGCAGAGACAGACGTGTTTTCGCTTTTATCATTATAATTGACTCTGCCCATAACCACCGACACACTGCCCACTATTATGAGTATAAGCACTAATATAAACAGCAGTATTTGCTTGCCAATGGATATTTTAGGCATCTTGCCTTTTACAGATTTTTTACCGTTATCAGACTGACTGCTATTTCGGCTTCTTTGAGGCTTGTCCGATTTTGTTGTCTGCCTTTTAGGCGGTTTGCTTGGTGTTCTGTCAAAATCGTTTGCACTCTCACTTACAAAATGCTGCGGAATATTATTGCTTCTTGGTTGGGTGTAATAATTATTCGGTATTGGATTATAATTATCATTATCATCAAAATCATTACACGGATTTATTCCACCCTGATTATCCTTCATAGGGCTATTATTGCGCTGTCGGTCATTGAAGTTTAAATCAATAGGACTGTAGCCGTAATAATTTTCGTTAATCGGTACTGTTCTGTCGAGATCATTATTTCTATTTCGTTTTTCAGGGTTAAAGCCATTGTTTTCAAAACGCGGCATATTATCACCTTCAGTTATTAGTATTGCCATACCTGAAAAATTTTTTCTCAGGTTTCTAACCTATCTTACCTCATATTATTATGAATTTCAACTAACAATTTGTAAATTATGTTGACATTGAAAGTTAAGTTTAATAAAATATATATGCGAGTTGACTTGGCAATCGCGTGCTGCATTTGCAGTATGAGGAAAGTCCGAGCAGCACAGAGCAGGATGACGGCTAACGGCCGCCGAGGGTGACCTTAGGGAAAGTGCAACAGAAATAAACCGCCTTGCTTGCAAGGTAAGGATGGAAAGGCGAGGTAAGAGCTCACCGAGCGGGTGGAGACATCCGCTGCCATGTAAACCCCATCCGCTGCAACATCGACTAAAGGGTTGTTTGCTCGACACATAACTTTGAAGGATGGCTGGAGCGTAAAAGCAATTTTACGTCGAGATAGATGATTGTCCACGACAGAACTCGGCTTACTGTCAACTCGCTTTTAGAGTGCGATAAATCACTTATAACCGCACACAAGACAATAAACGCAAATAATCTGTCGCAATAAAATTTACAGATAATTTGTGAATTGCCCGTATGAACTATTTAGAACATTTACAGGCATTGAGCCTGCAAATGTTTTGTGTGCTTTTCGCTTTTTGTTCGGGGGCAGTACCATTGTACAGCTCCCGCTCACAAAAAACAAAATTTTGAGTAATTTCTCACCCTCTAAATATATTTTTCAATTTTAAAGGGGTATAAAAATGCTTGTTAATATGCGTGACCTTCTTGCAGATGCGCAGGAGGGCAATTATGCGGTCGGCTCTTTTTCCGTTGCTAATATGGAAATGGTTTTGGGTGTACTCAAGGCAGCTAAGGAACTGAAAGCACCCGTTATTTTGCAGATTGCCGAGGTCAGATTAAAACAAAGTCCGCTTGAGATAATCGGTCCGTTAATGGTTGCTGCGGCCGAGGCTGCAGACACACCTGTTGCCGTTCATTTTGACCACGGAAAAACTTTGGAAAAAATCGGTCAGGCTCTTGATTTGGGTTTCACATCTGTTATGTTTGATGGTTCACACCTTGAGCTTGATGAAAATATTGCTATGACCAAAAAGGTTATGGAAATGGCACAGGATTACGATGCGGCTGTTGAGGCTGAAATCGGCTGTGTCGGCGGGTCAGAGGATGGCTCAGAGGATATTGCAATAAACTGCACCAAGCTTGAGGATGCGGTTCGTTTTGAGACTGAGACAAATGTGGATGCACTTGCAATCGCAATCGGTAATGCACACGGGAATTATAAGAGCACACCAAAGCTCAGATTTGATATTCTTGAAGAGGTTGAAAAAAATACCGATGTACCGCTTGTTCTTCACGGCGGGACAGGCATTACTCCTGATGATTTTGTTAAGTGTTCACACACCGGAATAAAGAAAATAAATATTGCTACAGCTACCTTTGATATGGTTGAAAACACGGTTCATAAGTGCTATAATGATGGCGGTATTAATGGTTATTATGACCTTCAGGCTGCTGAGGTTGAGGGTGCTTATCAGAATGCGAAAAAGCACATTTTAATTTTCGGTACAGACAACAAGGCATAAGCGAGAAAGATGAAAATTATTTTAGCTTTCAATCAGTAATCACATAAATATATTTAAGAGGTAAAAATTATGAAGTATGTAGAATTTGATATGTCAAAGCCGCTTGATTTTATTCCAATCGGCAGAATTGCGATTGACTTTAACCCCACAGATATGTATATGCCGCTTAGTCAGTCATCAAATTTCAATAAATATGTAGGCGGCTCACCTGCAAATATTGCTGTTGGTCTTGCAAGACTTGGCTGCAAGGTTGGATTCTGCGGCTGTGTGAGCAATGACCAGTTCGGTGATTTCGTTGTTGACTATTTTGATAAAGAGGGAATTGACACAAGCCAGATTACAAGGGCTAAAAATGGTGAATGCTTAGGTCTTACATTTACTGAGATTCTTTCAAAGGAAAAGTCATCAATTCTTATGTATCGTGACAATGTTGCAGATTTCTGCATGGCTCCTGAAGATATTAAGGAGGAATATATTGCATCTGCTAAGGCAATTGTTATCAGTGGTACAGCACTTGCAAAGTCTCCTTCACGTGAGGCTTGTCTTAAGGCAATGATGCTTGCTAAAAAGAATAATGTAAGAATTATTTTTGATATTGATTACCGTGAATATACATGGACCTCAAAGGATGAAATTGCTGTTTACTACAGCCTTGTTGCTCAGAATGCAGATATCATTATGGGTTCAAGAGAGGAATTTGACCTTACAGAAGGTATTGTAGGTGTTAAGGCGTCTGATCCTGAGTCTGCAAAGTATTGGCAGTCCTTTGGTGCTGCAATTTGTGTAATTAAGCACGGCAAAGAGGGTTCAACTGCCTATACAAATGATGGTAAGTTCTATTCAATCAAGCCTTTCCCTGCTGTAAAGCTTAAGGGCTTTGGCGGCGGCGACGGCTATGGCTCATCCTTCCTTTACAGCCTTTTACAGGGTAAGGAGATTATTGAGTGCCTTGAGTTCGGCTCAGCATCAGCATCAATCCTTATTTCTGCGCATTCCTGTTCAGATGCAATGCCGTCTGCAAAGCAGGTTGAAGAATTTATCCGTAAGAGCAAGGAAGAATACGGCGAAATGGTAGCACGTGTTTAAGTGCGTTGTGAATGTGAATAAATAAAAAAAGGTCTGTTTCAAGCTTATTGAAACAGACCTTTTTTGCGGCGATAATGGAACTGTGCGATTACAGAAAAATTATAGCATTCAAACGAATGCTCGGCAAGCACTTCTTTGAATGCTTAGTGTATAATCTGTATAAGGTGGGATATATATGTATTATATAAACAGACTGAAGGATTTGAGAGAAGATAAGGATTTAAAGCAGGCTGAAATTGCAGTTGTGCTGAATAGGACCAGACAGCAATACCAATTGTATGAAAGCGGAAAAAGAAAATTACCTATAGAAAAATTAATTATTTTATGCAAATTTTATAATGTGTCTGCTGACTATATTTTAGGATTAATCACTGAGCCAAGGGAATTATGTGAAAAATAATAGACGATTGCCTATTTGTTTGTTCGTTGACTTTTTTACCAAAATGTGGTATAATACAGGCAGTTCGAGGGAGTAGTTCCACGCAGATATTACATAGCGTGAATTAAATCAACAGCATGCTGATTTCAGCTGGTTTAATTTTTAAAGAATGAGACTCGTACATAGTGGGAAAACTATGTACGGGTTTTTATTTTTTATAACGCATATATATTGAGCAAAAGAATACTCTTGGTTTAATTATTCTTAAAAGGAGAATTGCGATGAAAGAATATTTAAAAAATGTCACGCTGGTTTATGATGAAATCGGTTCGGGTGAGAATGGCTTAATCTCTTCCGAAGCAAAAAAAAGACTTGAGAAAAACGGCAAAAATAAGCTTGCAGAGGGTAAAAAGGAATCTCTTATTATCAAATTTTTAAAGCAGTTTGCCGATCCTATGATTATTATTCTTATTGTTGCAGCCGTGATTTCAGCCGTTACAGCAGCAATCGGCGGTGAGGGCTTTGCAGATGTCTTTATTATTATGTTTGTTGTTATCCTCAACGCTATACTTGGTGTTTGGCAGGAGGATAAGGCTGAAAAGGCTATTGAGGCACTGCAGGAGATAGCCGCCGCTACCTCAAAGGTTATCCGTGATGGTAAACTCACAGATATCAAGTCAGAGGATTTGGTTATCGGTGATGTTATTGTGCTTGAGGCGGGCGACAGTGTTCCTGCCGACTGTCGAATTATCAGCTGTGCATCAATGAAAATTGAAGAGGCTGCGCTCACAGGTGAATCGGTTCCTGTTAATAAGCAGGTTGAAGAAATTGATCCGCTTGGCAGTGATGACGTATCGCTCGGTGACAGAAAAAATATGTGCTATATGGGCTCTAATGTTGTTTACGGTCACGGCAAGGCTGTGGTTGTTGCGACAGGTATGGATACCGAAATGGGTAAAATTGCAGATGCACTGGCAACTGCTGAGAAGGGTGAGACCCCGCTACAGATTAAGCTCAACCAGCTTTCAAAAATCCTTTCCATTTTAGTTCTTGGTATCTGTGTATTTATTTTTGCATTCGATGTTATTCGTTCAATTGTTGTAGGCGGTACGGATGCGATAACCTTTAATTCCGTGCTTGATACATTTATGGTTGCTGTATCACTTGCAGTTGCTGCTATTCCTGAGGGACTTGCAGCTGTTGTTACAATCGTGCTTTCAATCGGTGTAACCAAAATGAGCAAGCGCAATGCAGTTATCAGAAATATGACATCCGTTGAGACTCTCGGATGTACTCAGATTATCTGTTCGGATAAAACAGGTACACTTACACAGAATAAGATGACTGTTGTTGAGTATAGGGGCAGTGAGGAAAAGCTTCTTGCCTCTGCTATGGCACTTTGCTGTGATGCTGAATTACAGGATGACGGTACGATTAAAGGTGAGCCTACCGAGGCTGCTTTGGTAGCATATGCAAATAAGCTTGAAATGCCGAAGTATGATTTGGAAAAATCTTTTCCAAGAGTTATGGAGGCACCATTTGACTCTATGAGAAAGATGATGTCTACTGTTCATAAGACAGATAATGGTTTTGTTCAGTATACAAAGGGTGCTCCTGATGTTGTTCTTTCACGCTGTACAACCTATTTTGATAATGGCAAGCAGCTGCCGATGACTGATGAAAAAAGACAGGAAATCACAGCGTCTAATAAAGAAATGGCAGATAAAGCTCTTCGTGTTCTCTGCTGTGCTATGAGAATTTATAAGGATAAGCCTGAAAGTGAAGAGGCCGATGCTCTTGAAAAGGAGCTTTGCTATATTGGTCTTACAGGTATGATTGACCCTGTACGTCCTGAGGTTGTGGATGCAATCAAGGAATGCCGTGCGGCAGGTATAAGACCTATTATGATTACAGGTGATCATAAGGATACAGCTGTCGCAATTGCTAAGGACCTTGGTATTATTAAGGATGAAAGCGGTGCGATCACAGGAGCTGAGCTTAACAAAATCAGCGATGAGGACCTTATGACCGAAATTGAAAAATATTCTGTTTATGCTCGCGTTCAGCCCGAGCATAAGGTGCGAATTGTTAAAACATGGAAGGCGAAGGGCAAAATCACTGCTATGACGGGTGATGGTGTAAATGATGCTCCATCAATCAAAAATGCCGATATTGGTGTTGGTATGGGTATTACAGGTACTGATGTAACAAAGAATGTCGCAGATATGGTGCTTGCTGACGATAACTTTGCAACAATTGTTTCAGCAGTTGCTGAGGGCAGACGAATTTATGATAATATCAGAAATTCAATTCAGTTCCTGCTCTCTTCAAACCTTTCAGAGGTTGTTTCAATTTTCGTAGCAACACTTATGGGCTTCACAATTTTTGAGCCTGTTCATCTTCTTTGGATTAACCTTATTACAGACTGTCTTCCTGCACTCGCACTTGGTCTTGAAAAAGGCGAAAAGGATATTATGAACCGTGCTCCGCGTAATTCTAAAGATGGTATCTTTGCAGGCGGTATGGGTTTTGATGTTGTATATCAGGGCTTAATGGTAACCGTATTAACCTTACTTGCATATTTCTTCGGCACAAATCAGCTTGGTGTAACTTTGGCAACCGGTACAGATGAGATTATTCACCAGAACGGTATGACAATGGCATTCTTAACTCTCGCTATGGCAGAGATTTTCCATTCCTTCAATATGCGTTCACGCCGTCAGTCAATTATAAAAATGGGCAGCACTAACTGGTATCTTATAGGTGCTATGGTGCTCAGTCTTGTGCTTTCAACCGGAGTTATTTATGTTCCGTTGTTTGCAGAATGGTTTGATTTTGCTCATATCAGCTTGCTTGAGTATGGTATTTCACTTCTCCTTGCAGTTTGCGTAATACCGATTGTTGAGATTGTAAAGGCAATTCAAAGAGCATTGAAAAAATAATTTAAATAAATGATATAAAAAAGCTACCCCGCTGATTTCAGCGGGGTAGTGCTTTTGTTCAGGAAATGAACAGAATTTATTGTTTGTCTGTAATAATTTTGTTGTCTATTGCAATATTGTATGCCATAAGCTGGGTTACAACTGCACCTAAAACAGGATTCAAAAGAGGAATCGTATCGTCATAATCGATAAAATCAACAGTGTTTGTTTTTATATTTTTTGGTATTATTTGTAAACAGTCATTTGCTGATTTTACAAGTATATCATAGAAGCTTTCGTTAGATGCGTAGCCGATAATATTGCCGCTTTTTCTTTTTAGATTTTTCAGCTCACTTGCAGGAATAGCGTAAATGTCTTTGCTGTAAGCAAAAGACAGAAGATGTGCACCATAAATTGCTGATGCAAAATCAACGTTAGTTCCTGTAAGCAGCAGGCGATTTTCATCTGTTTTTTGCAGTATATGTTTAATTAGGTACTCACTTTCCAGCACATATTTAATTTTGTCGCCGAGTGACCGCAGCATTTTTGTTGCAATTTTTATATAAAGCTCTGTTACTACCTGATTTTTTTCTCCAAAATAAAGTGCCAGCAGAGATATAGTGATATATTTTAAGCTGTATCCTGCTGTCGATACTGCACCCTTTTCGTTAAAATCAAGACTGATTGCATATCCGTTTTCAGTATCAAAATCAAAAACCGCTATAATTCGTGCTCCGCCGGTATTTGCACGATTAATTACTGCATTGCAGTGCTCGTTGGTCTTATTGCCTATAACTATAACAAGTGTACTTTTATCAAGTATTGGGTTTGAATAGATGAATTCCGACATCAAAACCGGAATAGCAGGAATATCAACAAGCACTTCAAAATTATATGCCCCTGCAAGCACGCAGCCATAATCTTCACTGCTTCCGACAATATATATTCGTTTTATTTTATCAATCTTTATTTTAAGAAAATCAAAATCTATTTTGTCTGCACGTATATATCTTTCTAATAATCCATCTATCAGCTGTGGCTGAGTAAAAATTTCCTTGCGCATATAATTGGGAAAGCTGCCCTTTTCGTTTGCAGGTGCAATGGGCTTTGCAGTTTTTTTTCTTTTGATAAAAAATTTCCCCTTGCTTTTTATGCTTTGTCGATTTTGCATATGTTACTGCCCCTTTGAAAACAGATAATACTAATTTTGCTAAACTAAATTTATTTTCCCGGTATCAGCTTTGCAACGATTACCGACATGTCATCCCTGTGACGCGTATCACTGTGAGCAACTGCGAAATTGAGTATTTCCTTTGCACGGTCGTTGGGACTGTCACTGTCGTCAAAGCGCAGGAATTCATCAAGCAGCTCCTCGCCGATATCCGTTATGCCGTCACTCATCATAATGATTTCATCATCAACATTTAAAACAGTTGTCCGCTTTGCAAATTCAATTCCTCTCAGTATTCCTGCAGGCATTGAAGACAGCTCGCATTTTGTAACGGAATGGTTTTTAACTATATACGACCTTGGTGCACCGGCTTTGAAAAATTCGCATTTGCCTGTAAATAAATCGACACAGGCACAGTCGAGTGTTGCGAGGCTTTCCTCGCTGCTTTTTACAAGCAATGCACTGTTTACTACCTTGAGCGATGAGTCGAATCCGAAGCCTGCTGACAGCAGCTTGGATAGAAGACCGGCACCCATTGCACCGTCAAGTGCCGCACGGCTGCCTTTTCCCATTCCGTCGCTGATAATAAAAATCATATGACCTCTTGAATCGTTGATTGTTTTGATTGTATCGCCGCATAAATTACCCTCTGCGCAGTATTGTGCAAAACCAAAGCTCATCTTGAAGTTTGGTTTTTCAATAATAGTAAGCATAAGATTTGAGCCTGAATAGTTGGTTCTGCTTTTTTCAAAATCACGGCCGCATATTTTTGTGATTTCATTTTTTATTCGCGGACTTTCAAGTCCTTTTGTTTTTGAAGATGCCAAAATTTCTATTCTCATACGGTCATACTTGTCCACGATGACGGAAATATTTTCAGGATAAATATCATATTCGCCAAGCATTCGTCTTATTTTACCTGCTGATTTAAAATCAAACATTTCTGCATCATCAAATTCAAACGCAAGGTCACCAAGCATATCAGATATCGAAAAGAACTGATCGGCTGCAACCATTCTCAGCTCACTTTCCATAGGCTCAAAACTGCCAAGCTCGTTGATTTTTTCGCGCACATCACGCACACTTTCACTAACCTGTGCAAGTGCCGATGCGGCAAAACGCAGTCTTACAACAAGGCTTTGCCTCAGACTGCCGTCGGGTGCAATGTCAGCACCGCTTTCAAAAAAATCGGATATTCTTTCTGTCAGAACTTCAGGAAGAAGCACCATAATTATTGATGCCAGAACACTTTCGATAACGCAGCATACGGAAAAGCTTCCCATATTTGCTGCAGCCGCGAAAAATACCATAGAAAGTGAGAATCCAATGCCTATCCCGAGGCTTGATATGGAAGTAAAAAGTCCTGCCACCAGAGCAGAAAAGGCATATGCGCCGAGCAGGAACATACTGTTTTCTCTGCTTATTCCGAGTGCAAAGCCCAAACAAAGTGAAATAATAAGTCCCCAACTTTGAGAACCGAAGCGTATTGCTATCAGGATAACTGCAACGGCAATGATTCTTGCGGGTGATACGCCCAGTATTTCAATAAATGAAAGACCCGAAAGTATGACTGCAACAAAAACCATCAGACAGGTCGTATCTGTGACGGGTAATGCTTTATACTTCAGTCTTTTTAGGTTGCAGTGAACCGCTCTGAAAAAGAAGAAGGATGCACCAAGTGAAAGTACGGCTTCTCCGAATGTCAGTGCATATGCACCTATCACCTCGGAATCCTTGATATTCATTACAAGTCCTGTTGACAGCACTGATAAAAAGGATACGAGCATCGGCAGATAAACTTCTTTTCTGGCATTAAACATATTTATTGCCAAAGTACCAAGTGTAGAAATAATAACTGCACTGAAATATCTTATAGCATCTGAACTGTCGCAAAAAATTATGTATCCTATTCCTGCACCTACTGCCGAGAATAAAAAATTTTTTTTACTGGATACTGTTATTAATGATATTGCAAACGGACAGCTACCGCCGACTACTGATGAAAAGCTTAATATAAAGGAAAGTATAAGCCAGACTAACCGGCCTGCTGTGTCCTTTACTATATGTTTGTATGAATTGTTGATTTTTAATTTTTCTTTGACCTGCATCGTTAACCCTTTCACACTAACACCTTTCATCACCAAACATTATTATATTTAAATGTAAATGCAAAATATGTAAAAAAAGGACAAGCTGTCAGAATATAAACAAATAATTTATTTCCAAAAAATGAATTTTTTGTGTTTTTAGGAAAAAACTATTGACAAATCAGCAAAATGGTTATACTATTATAACAGAGTTAGCACTCGTTGATTGAGAGTGCTAATGCGTAACAAGCGCAAAAGAGGTGTGAAAGGGATGATTAGCGAAAGACGTTTGGCAATACTCAATCTGATTATTGAGCATTACCTTCGCACAGGTGAGCCTATGGGCTCAAAAACGCTGTGTCAGCTGCTTCCTTATTCGGTTTCAAGTGCTACAATCAGAAATGAAATGGCACACCTTTCAGAGCTTGGGTATCTTGAACAGCGTCACACCAGCGGCGGTCGTGTGCCAAGCAAGGCGTCATACAGATATTATGTTGACAGATTGATGGAGCCGTGCTCGCTTTCAAATTATAACAAACAAAGAATTGACGAGGTGTTATCTGTCAATTCAGGCGATCCTGAAAGATTGTTTGCTGATGCCGCAAGGCTGATTGCACAGTATACACATTGCACAGGCTTTTGCTGTGCTATTGAGGATTCGCTTGACTGTATACAGGGTGTTGATCTTATCCCGGCCGGCAATTCAAAGGCAATGCTTGTCATGCTGACAGTCGGAAGCAAAATAAAATCATCACTTATTAATATATCCTGTCCGCTTGATGATGATTTCAGATTTCTTTTTTATGAGGTAATGAACAGGCTGTTTATCGGCACACCGCTTACAGAAGTTAACCTTTCGCTGATTCAGCGTTCGGTGCTGATAGCTAAGGAAAGAGTATTTGATCTTCTGCCGATACTTACTTCGCTGTGTTCACTGTGCAGCGAGGCATCGCAAAGCAAGCTGACACTTGAGGGCGAGACAAATCTTCTCTCCCATGAGGAATTAGGCAACGAAGTTTATAAAATTCTTTCATTCCTTGCCGATAAAGAAAAGATGATTGATTTTTCAAAGCTTTTTGCAGCGGCAAATGCAAAGCGTGCAATGTTTATCGGTGATGAAAATCCGCTTTATGAAATGAAAAATACATCAACTATCATTTCAAAATTCACTTATGGCAATAATCAGACAGCTACTTTGGGTATGATTGGCTCAACAAGAATTGATTATAAGCACATCATCCCATGTGTGGAATATATATTTAATACAGTTGACCGCCTGCTTGCAGGCAATCACTGATTAAAGGAGGCATAAAATGAGCAAGAAAAAGGCAGAAAAAACAAAGGCTGAGCAGGAAATTAAAGAAGAGCTTGAGCCTGAAGAAAAGGCTGAGGAAGAGGTTAATCCTCTTGAAAAGGAGCTTAACGATACAAAGGAACAGCTTTTAAGAGTAACTGCGGAATATGCTAATTTCCGTAAGCGTTCCGAAAAGGAAAAGAATGACAGCTTTGCATATGCAACAGCAAAAACAGTGTCAGAAATCCTGGCTGTTATTGATAATCTTGAGAGAGCACTCTCAAATGAGCAGGAGGATTATGAAGGACTTAAAAAGGGTGTTCAGATGACCTATGACGGTCTGATGGCATCACTTGAAAAGCTTGGTGTTACAGCCTACGGCGAAAGCGGTGAGCAGTTTGATCCGAACTTCCACAACGCAGTAATGCACGTTGAGGACGACAGCTTGGAGGCAAATGTTATCACAGATGTATTTCAAAGAGGCTATAAAATAAATGATAAGGTTGTAAGACCGGCAATGGTTAAAACAGCCAACTAATAATAAATTTGGGAGGAAAAATATTATGTCAAAGATTATAGGTATTGATTTAGGTACAACAAACAGCTGCGTAAGTGTTATTGAAGGCGGCGAGGCTGTAGTTATCGCAAATGCAGAGGGTGCAAGAACTACTCCTTCAGTAGTTGCATTTTCTAAGGACGGCGAAAGAATGGTAGGCAACGTTGCAAAGCGTCAGGCCATCACAAACCCGGATAAAACAATTTCATCCATTAAAAGACACATGGGTACAGACTACAAAGTAACCATTGACGGCAAGGCATATACTCCACAGGAGATTTCTGCTATCATTCTTCAGAAGCTTAAGGCTGATGCAGAGGCTTATCTTGGCGAGACAGTATCAGAGGCTGTTATCACAGTTCCTGCTTACTTCACAGATGCACAGCGTCAGGCAACAAAGGACGCAGGTAAAATTGCAGGTCTTGAGGTAAAAAGAATTATCAACGAGCCAACTGCTGCTGCACTTGCATTCGGCATTGATAAAGAGGATGACCAGAAGGTTATGGTGTATGACCTTGGCGGCGGTACTTTTGACGTTTCAATCATTGAAATGGGCGATGGTGTGCAGGAGGTTCTTGCAACAGCAGGTAACAACCGTCTCGGTGGTGACGATTTTGATAAAAAGGTTATGGATTGGATCGTTGCTGAATTCAAAAAGGACAATGGCATTGATCTTTCATGCGATAAGATGGCTATGCAGAGAGTTAAAGAAGCTGCTGAAAAGGCAAAGATTGACCTTTCAGGTATGACAACAGCACAGATTTCTCTTCCGTTCATCACAGCAGATGCAACAGGTCCTAAGCACCTTGAGCTTACACTTACAAGAGCTAAGTTCAACGAAATGACAGCTGACCTTGTTGAGGCAACAATGGGCCCTGTTCGTCAGGCTATGAGCGACTCAGGTCTTTCAATGGGTGAGATTGACAAGGTTCTCCTTGTTGGTGGTTCAACAAGAATCCCTGCTGTTCAGGAGGCTATCCAGAAGTTCAGCGGTAAAGAGCCATTCAGAGGTATTAACCCTGATGAGTGCGTAGCTATGGGTGCTGCACTTCAGGGCGGTGTACTCGGCGGTGATGTTAAGGGTCTCCTTCTTCTTGATGTAACTCCGCTTTCACTCGGTATCGAAACAATGGGTGGCATCAACACCGTTATTATTGAAAGAAATACAACCATTCCTACAAAGAAGAGCCAGATTTTCTCTACAGCTGCTGATAACCAGACCTCAGTTGAGGTTCACGTTCTCCAGGGTGAGAGAGAGTTCGCTAAGGACAATAAAACTCTCGGTATGTTCCACCTTGACGGTATTCTTCCTGCAAGACGTGGTGTTCCGCAGATTGAGGTTACCTTTGATATTGATGCTAACGGTATCGTTCATGTATCAGCTAAGGATCTTGGCACAGGTAAGGAGCAGGCTATCTCTATCACAGCATCATCAAATATGAGCAAAGAGGATATTGATAAGGCTGTTAAAGAGGCAGAGCAGTTTGCTGAAGAGGATAAGAAGAAGAGAGAGGCTGTTGATATCAGAAATAATGCTGATCAGATGGTTTATCAGACAGAAAAGCTTCTTTCAGAGGATGGCGATAAGTTCTCAGCAGACGATAAGTCAGCTCTCCAGACAAAGGTAGATACTCTTAAAGAGGCACTCAAGGGCGAAAATCTTGATGCAATCAAGACTGCACAGGAGGACTTGCAGACAAAGTTCTATGAGGTATCACAGAAACTTTACGAAGCAGCTCAGGCAGCAGGTGCTGATCCTAACGCAGCAGGTGCAGGCTTTGATCCTACACAGGCAGCAGGCGGTGCAGATGCAGGCTATACTGATGCAGATTATACAGAAGTTGACGACAACTAATAAATTCAGACCGTGATAAATGGGCTGAACCACGCACAATAAATTTTTAATTTGAAAAGGTTAAAGTAATTATAAAATCTAACCAACTTGTGAATATCGAATTCACAAGTTGGTTGTGCGTTTTTCATTTTTTGCGATAAAGCAGTACACTTGTACAGCAATTATCGCAAAAAATGAAATTCATCTCCATTTCTCGCAGTCTGTAATATATAAAAACAAATCAGAGTCAGAATTCTGAATTTGTTTTTTCATTTTACTTAGATTGGGGGCAAATAAATGCCTGAGGATAAAAGAGATTATTACGAGGTGCTTGGCGTCAGCAAGGGCGCAAGCGACGATGAGATAAAAAAAGCGTATAGAAAAACAGCTAAGAAATATCACCCCGACCTTAACCCCGATAATGCGGAGGCTGAGGCTAAATTCAAGGAGTGTAACGAGGCTTATGAGGTTTTATCAGACCCTCAGAAAAAGGCTCGTTATGATCAGTTCGGCTTTGCCGGTGTTGACCCGAATTATGGTGCAGGTCAGGGCGGAGCAGGCTTCGGCGGTGGCTTTGGTTTTGATGGTGCTGATATAGATTTGGGGGATATATTCTCATCTTTTTTCGGCGGTGGTTTTGGCGGCGGAAGAAATCCGAATGCACCTCAGCGCGGCCGTGATTTGCAGGCGTCTGTCAGCCTCACCTTTGAAGAGGCGGCAAAGGGCTGCAAAAAGACGATTGAGGTTATGCGTGTGATGGACTGCAGCGATTGCGGCGGTTCAGGTGCGGCAAAGGGTACATCACCTGCAACCTGTCCCGAATGTCAGGGCAGGGGTGTAATCAATGTTCAGCAGAGAAGTCCGTTTGGTGTTATGACAACTCAGAGAACCTGTACACGTTGTGGCGGATCGGGAAAGATTATCACAACACCATGTCAGAAGTGTAACGGCAAGGGTAAGGTGCGTGCTAAAAAGAAGATTGATATTAATATACCTGCCGGTATTGATAATAATCAGGTTGTTAATGTTCGCGGCTTTGGTAATGCAGGCTCAAATGGCGGACCGGCAGGTGACCTTAAGGTTGTTGTGAATATAAAAAAGCATCCTTATTTTAACCGTGATGGTTATGATGTTTGGGTTGACAGACATATTTCCATTGTGCAGGCAACTCTTGGCTGTGAGATTCAAGTGCCTACTCTTGATGGTGATGTTAAGCTGAATATCCCTGCGGGTACACAGCCCGGTGAAGTATTTACGCTCAAGGGTGGAAAGGGTATTCAAAGGCTCAATGGTATCGGTAAGGGCGAGGAATATGTACGCGTGGTTGTGGATATTCCGAAGAGTGTTACTGATGAGCAGAGAGAGCTTTTAAAGCAGTTTGATAAATCCTATACACCGCCTAAAAATAAAGAGGGATTTTTTGATAAATTTAAGAAAAAGTAAGAATAAGCAGGATTGAATTTATCAATCCTGCATTTTTGTGTTTAAAACCTGTCCTGAAATAGCATAAAATATCAGGAATACGAAAATCATCAATGCTATAATTGAGTCACAGAAAGGGATGAAGCAATGAATTATATTCAGGGTTTGCAAAATGCAATTGATTATATTGAAGAGCATCTGACTGAAGAGCTGGAGATTGAAGCGATTGCTGCACAATCAGGTCTTTCAACATTTTATTTTCAGCGGATTTTCAATATTCTGTGCAGTGTTTCACTTGGTGAATATATTCGTAACCGCAGGCTGACTCTCGCCGGCAATGAGCTCAGCAGTACGGATGCAAGGGTTATTGATATTGCATTAAAATATGGATATGACACACCTGAGAGCTTTGCAAGAGCGTTTTCAAAGTTCCACGGCATAACACCCTCACAGGCAAAGAAAAACAGTTCAACTCTGAAATCATTTTCACGTCTTTCTGTCGAAATCAATCTAAAAGGCGGTAGTATTATGAATTACAGAATTGTAAAAAAAGAAGCATTCAAGGTGCTTGAAAAGGTCAGCAAGCAGAGCATTGATGATGAACAAAACAAAAATACGATACCTGATTTCTGGACCCAGTCACATCAGGACGGCACTGTTAATAAACTGCTTGAGCTGACGAACGACGAAACAAATATATTTGGTGTCTGCTATGGTAATACACCAAATAATAAGAAAACCTTTGATTATTCCATAGCGGCATTATATGAAGATGATACACCGGTGCCCGATGGTTTCAAGGTGAATGAAATACCTGCACGCACCTGGGCGGTATTTGAGTGTATCGGTCCTATGCCTGATGCTATTCAGCAGACCTGGCATAAAATTTGTGCAGAATTTTTCCCCACAGCCAAGTATAAACCGACATATGAGATGGATATCGAGGCATACCCTGCAGGTGTTATGACATCACCTGACTATAAATGTGAAATATGGGTAACGGTTGAAGAAAAGTAAGTCAAGTTATTGTTTATTGTAGTACACAAAAACGAGGAAATGTGTATTCAGAGGGTGAGAAATTACCCCAAATTTTGTATTTTGCGAGCGGGAGCTGTACGATGGTACTGCACCCGAGCAAAAGACGAAAAGCACGCAAAACATACGCAGGTTCGATACCTGCGTATGTTTTAGAGTTATTTATACGGGTTATTTGTAAATTGCTCTATATTGTTTGTGTTTTTATCCCATGTGCGGTTATGGGTGATTTATTGCACTCTAAGCAATAATTTACCAACTATTTGCGCCTATAATATGAATTCCCTGAGCGGAATTATAGTGATATGTATCAAGCCTTCGCATATACGAATCATCCGTATGTGCGGCAACCAGCGGAATACTCCCCGAAAACCCCGTTACAACAAGCGTGTGATAATACACAGTTCCGTTACTAAGGCTGATAAAATCTCCGACATCAAGACGGTTTACTGACAGCGTGGCAGCAAAGGGTCCTGCATCTTTATTGCTTAGCATAAATTTTATGAAGTATTCTGCTCCCGACCATGCGGCGGCTCTGTCATTCGGTGAATTATAATACCAGCCTATATCCTTTGTATAATTCATGACGCCTGTACCTGCATACAGGCATTGTGATGCAAAGCTTGTGCAGTCACCGCCCATTCCGTCAAAATTAAGGTATTTGCTGTTTCGCTTAAAGGCCCATTCCTTTGCATAGGAATGGGCTTTTTCACGGTTGTACTGAATAAATCGCATCTCAATTCTCCTTAATTGTTTTACTATATCATAATATGCAGCTTAAGCATAGATATCTGCATCCTATGTATGTGAGTATTGTATCTTTATTTTTACATATTATAATAAAAACAAAGGATGAAGAGAAAGGAGGGCAAGATGAGAATAAATATAATTGAAAATTCTGAAGTGACGGAAACTGAAATAACAATTGAATGCTGCAAAGCAGATGATAAAATTTTGCAATTGCTGAATTTAATCAAAAAATATGAATGCAGTGATAGAAGAATTATAGGAATATCAAATGGGGAAACCTATTGCATAGATAAAAAGGATATTTTATATTTTGAATCTGTAGACAGAAAAACATTTTGCTATACGTCAGACGGAATTTATGAAATCTCAATGAAGCTTTATGAAATCGAGGAGCAGTTTGAAAACGATGATTATATAAGAATATCCAAATCAGCAATCGTTAATTTAAATAAGATTAAGTCTATAAGACCTGATTTCGGCAGCAAAATTTTAGCAACGATGGAAAATGGTGAAAAAATATATATTTCAAGGCAATATGTGCCGGTATTGAAGAAAAAACTGGGAATAGGGGATAAATAGTTATGAAAAATGTTATTAAAATAATCGGTCAGCTTCCAAAATATACAGCATATTCTTTTTCAATTAGTATGTTTGTGTTTACGGTAATAGGACTTATTGCAGAAGCAAAAACAATATCAATTAATATGCTTATTCAGCTTTTTGTCTTATGTTTTGTGGCTGCTGTGCTGCAAATGATTGCATTTAGTGAAATTTGTATTAAAAAAATGATTTATATAAAAAGGCTGGCATTATTTATGTTTCCGTTTTTAGCCGTGATAACAGCTTTTGCGTTAGGATTTAATTGGTTCCCGAAGGAGAATATATTAGCATGGCTTATATTTATAGGTGTATTTGTATTATGTTTTATCGTGAGTACAATTTTATTTGAAATACATTTTAAAATAACAGGTGATAAGTATACAGGTATACTTAATGAGTATAAAAATAAAAACAATAAAAAGGATTAACATATTATCAAAAATAAGAAGGCATCTGCTACGTTTTTTCATTCTGCCGTAGTAGATGCCTTTATTTTCGTTATATGTCCGATTTATTTTTTCAGACCTTTTTAGTTATGAATATTTTTTATAAATATCGCAGTTTTGATAATTCGTACCATTCCAATCGGTGCAGTAATTATCGTGCTTAGCTTCATTAACGGTATTTTTGCATAAATCGCATTTGTATTCACCATCTTTGTAATATGGACACCATGACATTTATTCCACCTCCCATTTGTTATTTAATTTTTGTAATTCCTCTAAATATGAAGAAGATTTATGATTTTTACGTTCTCTGTGTTCTACAATTTTATTGTTGATTTTTCTGACAACAAGATCGACTATTAGAATTACAAGAAGAATATAAAATAATACCGGCTCATCCATAATTATGCATAATATGCCGCCTATTACAAGCAGCACGGCAATAATAGCAAGCGGAGCAGACAGTTTATGTTTAACGTCATATTTATGTGATAACGCTAATGATTCTTTTTTATATTCATCTGACAATTACATTATATCTCAATTGAACGATAAAATATAATATAAGGAGGATGGCATTTATGGATACTATTGAACGAATAAAATATCATATGCAATTGCGTGGTTGGTCTGAGTATCGCTTAGCAAAAGAATCCGGTTTGTCCCAATCAACAATTTCCAATATTTTCAGGCGTAATACATTACCTCCCATTCCAACTTTAGAAATAATTTGTAATGCATTCGGAATAAATTTGAGTCAATTTTTCTCGGATGACAGTAATATATCGTCTCTCTCTGATGAACAAAAGGAGCTCCTCAATAATTGGAGCAAATTGTCAGTTAAAAAGCGTACTGCATTACTGAATTTAATGAATGAGATTTTGGAATAAATAAAAAAGCGGTTTGGTGTAGTCCAAACCGCTTTTTGTTATCTTTTTGTATGTTCGTCGAGGGTGAGGTAATAGCCGTTGAGGAAATTTTCTTTGAAATATTTAACCTCATCAAGCTGAATTTCATCAATCAGCTTTTCCTGAGCCTGCAATGCCTTTTCAAACTCAAGGTTGCCCATTCTGTGCTCCTCAATACATTTGATAAGTGCACTGATTTTATCTGCAGCCTTAACAAGTACCCAAAGCTCCTTATCCTCCTCCTGCTTTTCAAACAGGGGGATATAGTCACTTTTGAATTCATCGGGCAGCATTTCAAGCAATCGTTCACCTGCAATGTGTTCAATATCTTTGTAAACATCCTTGATATTATCGTTGTAATATTTAACAGGTGTTGGCATATCGCCTGTGATTACCTCGGTTGTATCATGGTAAAGTGCAAGCAGACAGGCTCTTTCAGCATGATAGTCTTTGCCGAATTTTTTGTTGCCGATTAATGCAAGTGCATGGGCTATTACTGCGACACAATGGCTGTGCTCTGCAATGTTTTCTTTTGAGGTGTTACGCATCAGTGCCCAGCGGTCAATCAGCTTCATTCGGTTAACCATTGCAAAAAAGTTGCTGTCCATTACTGCTCCTCCGCTTTTGCAATATTTATACCTAATTCGTCAAGCTGAATCTCATCAATTGTGCTTGGGGCGCCGCTCATAAGCTCGCTTGCATTCTGTACCTTAGGGAATGCAGTAACATCCCTAAGACTGTCTGCACCGCAGATAATCATTGCGAGTCGGTCAAGGCCGATACCCATACCACCGTGAGGCGGTGATGCGTAGTGGTATGCTTCAACAAGGAATCCGAATTTAGCGTCAATCTCTTCCTGTTCCATTCCGAGCAATTCAAACATTTTGTTCTGGAGTGTACAATCGGTAATTCTCATAGAGCCTGAAGAAAGCTCTGTGCCGTTCAATACAAGGTCAAATGCTTTTGCTCTTACCTTGCCCTTGTCGGTATCAAGGTATTCAATACACTCTTCCATAGGCATTGTGAACGGATGGTGCATGGCTACCCATTCTCCCGTTTCCTCGTCTTGTTCAAAGAATGGCATTTCGGTAATCCAGAGGTAATTCCACTTGCCCTCGGGGATTATGCCAAGCTCCTTGGCAACAACAAGGCGGAGTGAACCAAGAATGGAAAGAGCGGCTGAGGTTTTGTCAGATATAATAAATACACAGTCACCCTGCTCTGCGCCAAGCTCACTGATCAGTGCATCCAGCTCACCATCCTTTAAGAATTTGTTAAAGGAGCAGGCAGGTGCCTCGTCAGCCCAGCGGATATATGCAAGTCCTTTTGCGCCGATACCTTTTGCGTGCTCGGTTAATTTGTCAATTTTCTTTCTTGTATATGCTGCTGCTGAATTCTTAGCAACGATTGCTTTTACTGAACCGCCGTTTGCAATTGCATTTTTAAATACAACAAAATCAGTTTTGTCAGCCCAATCGGTGATATCGTTAATCAGCATATCAAAGCGTGTGTCAGGCTTGTCTGAGCCGTATTTTGCCATAGCTTCGGCAAAAGTCATACGCGGAAGCGGCATTGGGATATCAACACCAACTGTTTCCTTCATCAGCTTTGTGATAAAGCCCTCAGCCATTTCCATAATATCGTCTGTATCAACAAATGACATTTCAAGGTCAATCTGTGTGAATTCCGGCTGTCTGTCTGCTCTTAAGTCCTCATCTCTGAAGCAGCGTGCAAGCTGAATGTAGCGGTCAAAGCCTGCTACCATACAAAGCTGCTTGTAAATCTGCGGTGACTGCGGCAGAGCATAGAACTTGCCGTTGTGAATACGTGAGGGTACAACATAGTCTCTTGCACCCTCAGGTGTGGATTTAATCATCATCGGTGTTTCAATCTCGATGAAATCGTTGTCATAAAAATAGTCTCGTGCAATTTTTGCAATTCTGTGACGCATTAAAATATTTTGAGTAAGCTTTTGATTTCTGAGGTTAAGGTAACGGTATTTGAGTGTAGTCTCATCGCCGACCTTTTCAGAATTAACAATTTCAAAAGGCGGTGTTTCAGCCTTTGAAATGATACGGAATTCTTTTACATTAATCTCAATTTCACCTGTTGGAATTTCCTTGTTCTTGCTTTCACGCTCGCATACTGTACCAACTGCTGCAACAACATATTCGGACCTTACAGCCTGTGCCTTTGCAAAAATTTCTCTGTCGGTTGTATCATTGAATGAAAGCTGAATAATACCTGTTCTGTCTCTCAAATCAATGAAAATGAGGTTGCCAAGATCACGCTGTCTCTGACACCATCCAAATAATGTAACCTCTTTTCCTGCATCTGCAAGTCTCAGCTCGCCGCAGTAATTTGTTCTTTTCAAGCCTTTTATTGTTTCTGCCATTTCAGTTCTCCTCGTTATTAACAAACAATGTGCATAATTATCTGTCTGTTTTATTAAGGTAATGTTACTTCTCTTATTCCTGATTTCCTACTCCGAATAATGAGCCGAAATCAAATTCCTCGCCGTTAATTTCCAAATCAGCGAGCTGCTCAGCAAGGGATATGTTGTAAAAACCGCTTACAAAGGTATCCAATGCAATTTCAGTTTCTTCGCCGCTTGTCATATTTTTCAGCTTGGCAACGCCTGTTTCAACCTCGTTATCACCGATAACAATATTGAATTTTGCACCAAGCTTGTCTGCATATTTCATCTGTGCACGTACGGAACGCTGATTTAAATCCATAAGTGCTCCAAAGCCCTCTGCACGCATATCCTTGACGATTTCAACAGCTTTTAGTGTTGCTTTGTCCCCGAGTGCAACAACAAAAAGATCAGGCACATTTGCCTCAGGAAATGGAGTATTCTGTGCTTCCATTAAGAGCATAAGTCTTTCCAGCCCCATTGCAAAGCCGAGTGACGGGGTTTTCTGTCCGCCGAGCTCGTCAACAAGTCCGTCATATCTTCCGCCACCTGCAACCGTGCCCTGTGAACCGATTGAGTTTGAAATGAATTCGAAAACAGTTTTGGTATAGTAATCAAGGCCTCTTACGATTTTAGGGTTGATAGTAAAATCAATATTCATTGCCTTGAGATATTGCTGAACCTTTTCAAAATGCTCTTTGCATTCGTCGCAAAGGTAATCAATAACAACAGGGGCATCCTTTGCAATCTCAGAGCATACGGGGCTTTTGCAGTCTAAAATACGCATCGGATTTCTGTCAAGTCTGTCACGGCAGGTGTCACAAAGCTCATCCATTCTTGATGAAAAGTATTCCTTGAGTGCCTTGTGGTATTCTGCACGGCAGGTCGGACAGCCGATTGAATTGATTTCAAGGCTCAAATCCTTAACCTCAAGTGTGTCAAAAATAGATTTGCCAAGTGCAATAAGTTCAGCGTCTGCAAGCGGTGATGCCGTGCCGAAGCACTCAACACCGAATTGGTGGAACTCTCTGAGTCTGCCTGCCTGTGGCTTTTCGTATCTGAAGCAGGGACCTACATAGCATACTTTTTGAGGAAGAGCCTCATTGCAAAGTCCGTTTTCAAGATATGAGCGCACTGCACCTGCTGTACCCTCAGGTCTGAGTGTTATTGAACGGCCGCCTTTGTCATCGAATGTGTACATTTCCTTTTGAACAACGTCTGTTGTGTCGCCGACACCGCGCTGGAATAATTCTGTATGTTCAAACACCGGCGTGCGTATTTCTTTATATCCGAATTTTTCTGCAACATCAAGTGCAGTTGCCTCAATGTACTGGTTTTTGTGTACGTCCTTCGGCAAAACGTCCTTTGTGCCTTTAATGGCTTTTGTAACAAGTGCCATAATGTGCCTCCGATAATTATAGAATTAAGAAAAACAGGGTGAGTTCTTAGGCTCACCCATAATTTATTTGTTACCTTGATGGGTTGTATCTTGGATTAACAATCTCTCTCCATTCAAAGTCGCCTCGTTCAACACCTCTGATAAGTGCCTCTGCCGTTGCAATATTTGTTGCATAGGGGATGTTGTGTACATCACATAATCTAAGCAAATCACTGTCGCTTGGTTCGTGCGGTTTTGGTGAGAGGGGATCACGGAAAAAAATCAGCAAATCAATTTCATTACAAGCAATTCTGCTTGCAATCTGCTGTCCTCCGCCCTGACTGCCTGCAAGGAAACAATTTATTCTAAGGCCTGTTGCTTCTGATACGAGCTTTCCTGTTGTTCCTGTTGCGCATACATCGTGACGGCTGATTATACCGCAGTATGCAATACAAAACTGAACAAGAAGTTCTTTTTTTGCGTCATGAGCGATAAGTGCAATATTCATAAATTACCTCCATATATATTTTATATCAAAATAGATTAATATTTATTTGCTTTAGTATATTAACATAAATTTGACATGTGTTCAACTATATTATTAAAAATTGTTTGTTATATACTATCAAATCTTGTTATATAGAGAGTGATAAGTCGTTGCTGTAAAGCGGAAATTTATATATCACAGCAATGAGCCAACACTCTGATTTGGTTTTGCATCTGTGTTGTTTTGATACCAATAATCAATGATTTCTGATGTGATTTCTGCTGTTTCACTACCCGAGCCGGCAAGCTCAATTGCAGATGATACTACAATTTCAGGTCTTTCATAGGGTGCATAGGTAATCATAAAACCATTGTTTCTGTCAACACCGTTTACTTTAACCTCAGATGTACCTGTTTTGCAGGCAACATTTGTATCAAGCTGATCAAATATAAAGCTTGGACCGCCGCTTGTTGCAACCATTCTCATACCCTGATATACAGTGTCAAGCGTGCTTTGGCTGAGATCTAAGGTGTCGGCAACGGTTTTGCTTTTTTCGTTAACAATTCCGCTTGAGGTCTGGATAATTGATTTAACGAGATGTACCTCGTAGCGTGTGCCGCCGTTTGCGAGTGTAGCACAGTAGTTTGCAAGCTGAAGAGGCGTGAATAAGTTATCACTCAGACCGATAGCGGTTGTCATTGTGTCACCGATTCGCCAGATACCGCCGGCATTCTCTTTGTTATCAGGAGATGAAAGAATGCCCGATGATTCGGCAATTTCAATTCCTGTTTTCTGACCTAAACCAAAGGCAGATGCGTATTCATCAATTTTATCAATGCCTGTGTCAAGTGCTACGTTATAAAAGAACATGTTACACGAATCCTTAAGGGCAAGTGTTACATTTTCCGTTCCGTGTGCATTGCCGTGTAAACATTTGAATGGCTGACCGAAGAATTCCTGCTGGCCGACACATAGGTGTGTAGTACTTGAATTGATAACGCCTTCTTCAAGTGCCGCACAAGCAGTTA
The DNA here is from genome assembly GCA_947176035.1 of uncultured Clostridia bacterium. Taxonomy (GTDB): domain Bacteria; phylum Bacillota; class Clostridia; order Oscillospirales; family Acutalibacteraceae; genus Eubacterium_R. The sequence continues at coordinate 26,332 of CAMWPJ010000002.1, forward strand.
TAGGTTTAAAGGTTGAACCGGGAGCGTATGTACCGAGTGCAAATCTGCTCCAAAGAGGATTTCTGGGATTTTTTGACAGCTCATCATATTTGTCATAATAATCATTTAAATCAAATGTGGGGTAGGATGCAGCAGCAAGTATTTCACCGCTGTTGCAGTCCTCAACAACAACTGCACCTGCCGAGCCGAGTGAATCAACCTTGTCGCAGACCTCTTTAAGCTTGTTTTGTGCAAGTATCTGCAAATCACGGTCGATTGTGAGAACAACAGTGTTGCCCTGAATTGGTTTTTTTGTAACTTCCTCGGTGATATTTCCGTCCTTATCGACGGTTATAGTCAGTTCACCCGGTGTGCCCTTAAGCTCGCTTTCCATAGCCTGCTCAATACCTGATTCACCAATCTGGTCAGTGATATTGTAACCGTCATCCTTTTTGTTCTTATATTCCTCAGCGTTGATTTTTCGCACTGTGCCGAGAATATGCGGTGCAATTGTGGAATCAGCATATTCTCTGTATGCTACAACCTCAACATCTGCACCAAGATAGGTAGACTTGTCCTCCTTGATTTTGGCAACTGTCTCGTCGCTTACATCATCTGCAATCGTAACAGGATTTTCGTATGAAAACAGGAGTCTTGTGAGCTCATATCTGATGTTGGCTATTTTCAGAGTGAGTGTTTTGTCATAACCCTCAATTTCATATTTTTCGACAACAGCATCATAGCAGTTCTGTGCCGTTGCATATGGCTGAAGATTAAGCATATCGGCACTCTTCATTGTGGTTATATCCTGCTCAACATTTTCCCCCTCTGTTTTAAATCTTATATTGCCGTTACGGTCAAGCTCAAGCGGGAGATTTTGGGCATATTCCTCATCATTTGATTCAAACAGAGTTATTAGATTATATATGATTTTATTTCTTTCCTTATTGTTTTGTGCAGAAGGGAAATAAACAGCATTTAAAATTATTGAGTTGCCCTGTCTGTTTGTAACAAGAGAGTTACCGTTCCTATCGACAATTTCACCTCGTGCTGCCTCAATAGGAACAATATATGTATCAACAGTATTATTTTGTTTTGTATAGTATTCGTTATCACGAATCTGTATTTTATAAAGATTAACTGCAAAGCCGAAAACTGTTGCAATAATCAGCACAAGCGCAATTGTACTCCTTGTGCTTTTATATCTGATTTTCACTTTGCAAGCCTCCTTGAATTATTTTTACTTGTTAAAAATCCTGTTTCTGCTCGTGGTTGAGCCTTGCCTTTATCGGTTTCAGAATAAACCACAAAACAGGAGTTAATATTCCTGTGTATATTGCACAGGGAATGTAGAATGTAAAGATTGTCATTTCGCCGCCGTCAACACCCTTGATGATTATAAACATCAGCCAATAAAGTATGCAGTAAAATATTATTGTTACTGCTGATGAAATCATATTGGTGATAAATGTATCACGCGCTATATAGGATACAAGTGCTGATGATATCATACAAAAAATTGTAATATAAATACAATTGAAGCCTAAATGCACAGCGGCTGTTAAATCCCACAGCAGTCCTGAAAAAAGACCGATTAAAGCACCTGCAAGTATGTCCTCACCCATAGCTAATATAATTGCTATCGGCAAGAGCAAAAAGCATCTTGCTCCGAATATCTGCGGGAACAGTCCTGCTGTATTCTGCAATAAATCGGCAAGCATAATAATCAGACAATAGCAAAAATATTTAGTTGTTTTTTGCTTTTTTGTCAGTTCCATTAATTTGCCTCGCTTTCAGCTGAAAAGCCGATTAAAATCAAGCATTCATCAAGCCTTGTGATATCTGTTCCGGGCTCAATAAGTGCATAGGTTGATATGTTTGTGGCCTCATCGTTAATATCTCTTACAGTACCGATTATAATGCCTTTTGGCATAGCAGAGCTTATGCCTGCAGTTGCGATAATTGAACCATAAGCAATTTTTGTTGTTGAGTCAAGATTTTCAAATTTACAGTAGCCGTCCTTGGCAATTTCCGCATCGCCTGTAACATAGCTTAATTCTTTGGTGTTTATATCATATGCAGATACACTGAAATCAGGGTCGATAATCGAGCTTACAACGCTGTATGTAGGGTAAGCCTTTTTGATAACCCCGACAAGATATTTGCCGTAAAGCACGGCATCACCGTCTTTAACACCGTTTAAACTGCCCTTGCTGATTGTAAATGAGCAATACGGATTTGCACTGTCACGACCGATAACTGATGCACTGAGGTATTTGAAGTCAGGATTATCCTCCTTCAGTTCAAGTGCATCCTTATAAAGTTCATTTTGTGATTTTAAATTATTATAGTCTGCAAGCTGATTCTGCAGCTCACCAAGTTCTTTCTGCAGTTCATCTATTTTTTGCTCATACTGTGCATCGCCCTTGGCATTCGATGTGATTTTGTCAAGTCCGTCGGAAAGCTTGCCTGCTACCCAATGTGCAGGAGTGAATATTGTGCCGACAATGCTTGATTGTGCTGATTCACCGTGACCGTTTGCAGCACATATAAGCATGCCTGCAAGCAGTAGGGCAATGATTGCAACTATTAACTTAAAACGACTGCTTTTCAAAAGATTTTTCATCTCTTATAATGCCCTTCTGAGTTTGATTGATGTTCCGGTTGCAACGCAGTTCATCGGATTTTCGGGAATATGTACTGCGATTTTGGTTTCCTGTGAGATTAAGTCTGCAAGTCCTCTGAGCTGACTTGAGCCGCCTGTAAGATAAATACCCTTATCAATAATATCGGCAGCAAGCTCGGGTAATGTAACCTCAAGTGTTTCCTTGATTGCTGCAATGATTTTTGAAACAGGCTCAGATAAAATTTCACGCACCTCTGCTGAGGTGATTTCCGTGCTTTTCGGCAGACCGTTAATTGTATTTCTGCCTCGCACCTCCATAGCACCCTCGCCGTCATAGCTTGCGGCTGAGCCGATTTTCAGTTTTATATCCTCGGCTGTATTTGTGCCGATAAGTAAATCATGTTCTCTTTTTAAGTGATTTACAATTGCTTCATCGAGTGCATCGCCGCCGACCTTTATGCTTTTGCACGCTGCAATTCCGCCGAGGCTGATAACTGCAACATCACAGGTGCCTCCGCCAATGTCAACAACCATTGAGCCTGTTGCATCATATACAGGAAGACCCACACCTAAAGCAGCCGCCATAGGCTCTTCAATAAGCTCAACATCCTGTGCGCCGGCCGAACGTACGGCATCCTCAACTGCTCTTCTTTCAACTTCTGTTACATCACTTGGTATGCTTATAACAACTCTTGTTCTTGTAAAAAGACTTCTTTTGCTTGAGCGGTAAATAAAGCTTCTGAGCATATCAGAGGTCATATCGAAATCAGCAATAACACCCTCCTGCAAAGGGCGTACTGCGATGATTGAGCCGGGAGTTCTGCCAATCATAGCTTTTGCCTCATCACCGGTTGCAAGCACTCTTTTTGTTTTAACGTCAACAGCAACGACGCTCGGCTCACGTATAATTACACGGCCTTTTTTGTCACAAATCAAAGTGTTTGATGTGCCAAGGTCAATGCCGATATCCCTTGAAAATAACATATATTTCTCTCACTTTCAAAATGGTAATTTTATCAAATCTATATAAAATCCATTATAGTTTATTTTTAATGGTTATATTATATAATAGTGAGTTATTTATAACAATATGTAATTTGAAATAATTTCAAAATTTACAAAATTGTAAAATATAAGCAGAATAAATTATTATTTAGCGTAGAGTGTGTTGGTCAAATAATCGTAGGCATCGTAGTCTACGAAAGTGTAGATTGCGTGATTTGTAGAGGCGCACAGTGTGCGCCCGCCAACATTATCGTTGTGCCCACGGGCGAACATTGTTCGCCCTCCTACAATAAACACTAATTTAAATTTCTACTGTAAACTGATAACCCTGCTTAATTGCTTCATCAATTACATCGCCAAGAATTTCGGCATTTGTTGCACTTACGGCATGTAGCAGCATGATTTCGCCATTGTGCAGATTATCGGTAATTGTTTTGAGTGATTCTGTAGGATCACCCGGGTTTTGCGTATCCCAGTCTGCATATGCAAAGGACCAGAAAATACTGTTGTATCCCAGACTGTCTGCAAGTGCCAATGTTTTTTCACTGAACTCACCCTTAGGGAAGCGGAAGAGCGTCATTCTGTATTTGAAGTTTTCTTTCATATAATTGTCAAGAAAAACAATTTCCTCAGTTGCTTCCTCTTCACTTACTTCATCAAGTGTATAATGACGGTAGGTATGGTTGCCGATTATGTGTCCTTCATCTATCATACGCTCAATAAGCTGCGGATTATCCTTAACAAAATCGTATGTTACAAAGAAAATCGCTTTTATATTTTTTTCCTTAAGCGTATCAAGAATTGCCGGTGTATATCCGTTTTCATAGCCTTCATCAAAGGTCAGACAAATGAATTTTTCGTCACTCATAATAAAACGGGCATCAAAGCTGCCGTATTTTTCCTGCAGTGACACAGGATCAGCTGGACGTGAGTGATTTTCACCTCTTCCGGGACCCCAGATAATCTTTTCATTGCTGTAATTGCTTACGTTTACACCTGTTGCCTCGAGTGTGGTTTGTGCTGTATTTGTTGTGTTTTTTGTTGTCTCGGTTGTGTCGCTTGTTGTTGTGTTTTCTTTACCTGCCGAACAGCCTGCAAGAACAGCTACACATAGCAGTGGCAGAATGATTTTTTTGATGTTTTTATTAATGTTCATAATAATTCCCATAGCCTTTCTGGCTACAAATAGTTTATAAAATTATCATACGCTTCGTAGTAGCCGGACAAGGCGTATAGTGGGAATTTAGCCATCTCAAAATTATGCCATAGGCAAATTTTGAGGGCAATATAATTTTTTAGTGTGTTTTTTCACACTAAAATTCCCCCTTGACTTATTTTTGTCAAAGGGGGATTTAATATTTGTGGTAATTAATTGTCTAATTTCCAACCGGCTGATATGATGCCTTTATCTTTTCCTATATGAATCAAAAGATTTTCCACTATTTCATCATTTTTCTTGTCAGTAGTAATATAAGCTCTTATTTTAATATTGCTGTCATCTGTGTTATTGCTTTCAAGATTATGCAGCAGAACACCGTTTTGATTTCGGATTGTTTTAATAAGATGTGAGCGGATGTCAATTTCGCTTTCCTCTGTGCATCTTATTGAAATTTTGTACAGACATTCAGCACGGCTTTCTTTTTCTTTATTATAATGATTTTTTTTATTAATATATGCTGAAATCGGATGTAAAATCAAATGCAAAAATACAATTGCAAATGCAACGATTATTGGAAATAAAATGTTTGGCGTTGTGCACAAAATGCCTATAGCGGCAGTAGTCCATATAGTGGCAGCGGTTGAAAGTCCCGTAATATTTGTTCCGTCACGCAGAATAAGTCCCGCACCTAAAAAGCCTATGCCGCACACAACCTGTGCGGCAATACGTGTTATATCTATATTACTGTCATTTGCTATATATGAAAATGCACAGTATGCATATGCGCCGACACACACGATTACATTGGTTAATATTCCGGCACGATGTTTTGTCCATTGCCGTTCAAAGCCTACGATAAAGCCTAAAATAATGGCAATAATAAGTCTGAGCAAAAAGCCGATAACAGTTGTTATATCCAATAGGTTGTTTATATCAGTCATTACTGATTTTCAGCTCCCTCAACAGATTTCATTTTTAAATAAGAATTTATAAATCCGTCGATTTCTCCGTCCATTACTGCGTTTATATTGCCCATTTCAAAGCCTGTTCTGTGATCTTTTGCCATTGTGTACGGCATAAAGACATATGAACGAATCTGGCTGCCCCAGGCAATTTCTTTTTGGTCGCCCTTGATATCTTCGATTCTTTCAAGGTTTTCTCTTTCCTTAATTTCAACAAGCTTTGATTTGAGCATACGCATTGCAACCTCACGATTCTGATGCTGACTGCGCTCAATTTGGCATGAAACCACAATGCCTGTCGGAATATGTGTAAGTCTTACTGCTGATGAGGTTTTGTTAACTTTTTGTCCGCCTGCACCTGATGCACGATAAACATCCATTTTGATGTCCTCTTCGCGGATTTCAACCTCAACATCATCGTCAATTTCCGGCATAACCTCGAGTGAGGCGAATGATGTATGGCGTCTGCCTGATGAATCGAACGGCGAAACGCGTACAAGTCTGTGAATACCCATTTCACCTTTTAGATAGCCGTATGCGTTTTCACCCTCAACAAGTATGGTGGCACTTTTTACACCTGCGACATCACCATCAAGATAGTCAAGTGTTGATACCTTGTAGCCGTGTCTTTCACCCCAGCGGTTATACATTCTGAAAAGCATTTCTGCCCAGTCCTGTGCTTCTGTTCCGCCTGCACCTGCGTGGAAGGTGAGCAGTGCATTGTTGTTGTCAAATTCACCGCTTAAAAGGGTGGAAAGTGTAAGTGCCTCGAGTCTTTTTTCAATGTCCTCAACAGATTTGGTGCAGTCATCAAGTAAATTGATATCGCCCTCTTCGTCTGCAAGCTCAATCATAACAAGAGCATCATCATAATCGTTTTTAACATTTTCATATGATGCAACCTTTGCTTTTAGTGAGCCAATTTTTTGCATTGTTTTTTGGCTGTTTTCCATATCATCCCAGAAATCAGGGGCGGCACTCAGCTCCTCAAGCTCGGCAATTTCCTTTGTTAACAGGTCAATTGCAAGTGCCTCTTTTAAGTTGGTAACTGTTTTTTCAGATTCAAGCAATCTGAATCTGAGCTCTTCATATTCAATCATAAATATTTCTCCATAATGAATTCATATGCAATTTATATTCATAATATTATATACAAATTGCACATATATTTCAAGGTTAAAAAACAGTTAATAATATTTTAATTAAAATGTTGATTTATTATGCTAATGTAATGTATAATAAAAAAGACTAGGCAAGGAAGGATTAACCAATGATTATTAATTCAAACGAAAAATGTCCTGTTTGTAATAATAACTTTGCTCAGGAGGATGATGTAGTAGTATGCCCCAAGTGCGGAACCCCGCATCACAGAGCTTGCTATAATTCACTCGGTCACTGTGCAAACTCCGATAAACACAGCTCAGGCTTTGAATATATTTCAAATGCAGATAATAACGAACTTAACAATGAAGAGGATAAAGTGTCATCTGAACCTGATTATTCTGACACAGATAATCAGAATTATTATAACCCTCAAAGCAGCGAGTATTATAATCGCAGCACAGCACAGGATGCTTATGGCAATAAAACGAAATGCACGCAGTGCAATGCTGAGATAAGTAAGGATGTACCATTTTGCAGTCATTGCGGCGCAAGGCAGAATAATGCACAGTATGGTGACTATAATCCGATAAATAATTTCGGACTTGGAAATACCGAGCAACAACAGTATGAAAACGATACGCAGATGATTAACGGAAAAAGTGTTGCTGATGTAGCCAATGTTGTAAGAACAAATACACACAGATTTATCCCTAAGTTTTTACAGAACAAAAAGATTTCGTGGAATTGGGGCGCTTTTTTCTTCGGTGCGTATTATCTTTTCTTTAGAAAAATGTATAAGCAGGGTGCAATTTTTCTTTCGATAAATCTTATCGTGCAGTTCTTTATAAATGGGATTTATTCTAAGGAAATTTCTGATTTTATGTCATTTTTCTATGCCAATTATCAGACATTATATAGTAACCCTTCATCTTCACTTGCAAGCGAAATGACGGCTTTGTCAAATGCTGTTATGCCTGCGATGTATTTAATTTTAGGTTCAACACTGATAATAAGTGTAATCATAGCACTTTTTGCAGATTCGTTTTATAAAACCAGGGTTATAGAGGTTCTTGACAAGGTTGATCATAATTTGCAGGAGGGTGCAAGCTTTAATGTATTAAATCCTATGATGAACGACGCAGCACCTCTTTCACAGGCAGACATGAGGAAGCTTTATTTAGGTAAAATGGGTGGAACAAGCATACTGTCCCCGATAGCTGCTTATTGCATCCTTAATATAGTTACAAGAATTGTGTCACAAATTATTTCACTATTCTAAGGAGGATTTTATTATGAAGGTTAAAAAGGCGATTATCCCTGCGGCGGGAATGGGTACAAGAGTATTGCCGGCATCAAAGGCAGTACCAAAGGAAATGCTCAATATTGTTGATAAGCCTGCGATTCAGTATATTGTTGAGGAGGCTTTTGCATCAGGTATTGAGGATGTACTTATCATTACAAACAGAGGCAAGGGTGCCATTGAGGATCATTTTGACCATGCATTTGAGCTTGAGGCTAAGCTTGAGGGTAATGAGAGCAAGAAAAAGATTTATGATGATGTAGTTGAATGTTCAAATTTCGGCAACATCTATTTCATCCGTCAGAAGGAAACAAAGGGTCTTGGTCACGCTGTTCTTTGTGCAAAGAGTTTTGTAGGTAACGAGCCGTTTGCAGTTCTTTATGGTGACGATGTTATTCTTTCCGAAACACCTGTAACAAAGCAGCTTTGTGATGCTTATGAAAAGTATGGTAAGGGCGCAGTAGGTGTTAAAGAGGTTCCGGGCATGGCAATCACAAAGTATTGCTCACTCGCTGTTGATGAGCTTGAGGGCAATTGCTACAACTGCACAGATATGATTGAAAAGCCATCACCTGAGGAAATTATGTCAAATTTCTCAATTCTCGGCAGAGTTGTTATGCCGCCTGAGATCTTTGATATTCTTGAAGAGACTCCGCTCGGTGCAGGCAATGAGCTTCAGCTTACAGATGCAATGAAAACTCTTGCTCAGACAAAGGGTGTTGTTGCAGTTGATTATGAGGGTACACGTTATGATATGGGTAATAAGTTCGGTATCCTTCAGGCTAATATTGAGGTTGGCTTAAAGCATCCTGAGACTAAGGATGAGCTCAAGGCTTACCTTAAAGAAATTGCAAAGGATTTAGACTGATATAAAGGCCTTAGATTAGCCAAAATTTGTTGATTTAAACCTTATTTTGTTCGACTCTTTTTTGCTAGGGTAAAACGAATAATCCGAATACGCATAAAATGCACTATTTAAGCGATTCTCGGCATTTTCGATGTTGCCTTGCGTCAGCAAGGCTGCCCTCTCAAATAACCAAAACTCATCTTAAACTTTTGCATTTTAGATTGCAGAGTTTAAAGTGAGAGAATTTGTGCTTAACTAATGCACAAAAACGCAGGCATACTTGCGTATGCCGAGTATTTTTAACGAAAGGAAAGTGCAAATAATCCCGCTTTAAACCGTGTTAGGATTATTTGCTTTACCCTATTATGATTAAAATTGAACGTACAAGTGTAATGAATTTTGACAATGCTATGCGCGGTGCAAGGAATCCGCTCAATTCATGGGCAAGATATGATTCTTCATTTGATGAGCAGGGCAATTTTGTTTTCGGTGAAAATGACTTAAGCCTTGCAAAGCGTCTTTGCAGTGCCGGTACGGATCACAGAAAGTTTGTCAGAATGATACAGGTATGTGTGGATGTTACCGCTCCGCTTTACTGGTGGAAGGAGTATGACACCTATAAGGTAGGTACAGTTGCAAATTCAACATCAACTATGCACAAAATTACATCAAAGCCATTTGAACTTGATGATTTTTCCGTTGACCATATGAACGAAGAGGGAATTGAGGCTATGAAAAAGCTTGTTGAGACCCTCGAGGATTTGCGCCTTCGTTATATTGAAACCAAGGATAAGGAGCTCTGGTACACAATCATTCAGCTTTTGCCAAGCTCATATAATCAGATGCGCACCTGTACGCTCAACTATGAAAATCTTTGCAGCATTTATTATGCAAGGCGCAATCATAAGCTTGCAGAATGGCATACCTATTGTGATTGGATTAAGGAACTGCCATATTTTGCAGATTTATTTATACAGGAAGAAGAAAAGGATTGATTAAATGTCTCAATATTATTATAACCCCTTTGGCAGCAGTGATGTAAATGAGGCAATGCAGCGTGAATATAACAGACAGCTGAGAATTAAGCAGGAAAAGCACGAAATCAGAATGATGAGCCTTTCAATGGGTTGTGCAATTATTGCTTATCTTGTGATTCAGCTTTCGGTATCCTCGCTGCTCGTTCCGCTCGGTCTTTATGATCTTTATCTGAGCAATCCTGTTTTTCAGTACGGTTTTACTGTTTTGGCGGTATCTTTTTTGTCAGTTGCCGTGCCGTTTGGTATAATGGCACTTGTGAACAGGAAAAACTATACTGCTCCTATTATACCTAATCAAAGACTTAAGGCATCAAAAGCTTTTATCTGGATATGCTTCGGTATGCTGTGCTGTGTGGCAGCTAATATAGTTGTATCGTTGGTTATAACTTTTTTTGAAGGACTTTTCGGATTAAAGTTTAACGGCGGCGAGATAACTGAGCCTGATTCGGTTTTTGCCTGTGTTATGTATCTTGTGGGGGTATCCATTATCCCTGCAATCTGTGAAGAACTTGCAATGAGATGTTTTTCACTTCAGCTGCTCAGAAAATACGGCAAAGGCTTTGGTGTTGTTGCTGTAAGCATTGTTTTCGGACTTCTTCACGGCAATGTTGTTCAGTTTATATTTGCGTTCATAATCGGCTTGGTGCTCGGTTATGTTACAGTCAGAACTGACAGTATTGTTCCTGCAATTTTTATACATGCACTTAATAACGGAATGTCTGTTGTTCAGTCTGTTGTTAACTATGCAGCAGGTGAAGAGATTGCCAATACGGTTACAGTGCTTATGTATTTGCTTTGGGTAGCAGTTGGTATTTTTTCAGGAATTTATCTTCTTGTAAAGAGGGAACTGTTTTTCAGGGATAACAATAATAACAGTGTACTCACGACAGGGCAAAAGTTTACTGCATTTCTTTTCCCTTGGATGCTTATACCAATGGCAACGCTGATTATATTAACACTGGCTACTATTGATAAGGTCTGATATGGATAATGTTTTTATGCAAAGGGCAGTGGAGCTTGCAAGGCTCAGTGCACTTGAGGGCGAAGTGCCCGTCGGTGCCGTTGTCGTTAAGGATAATGAAATCGTAGGCGAGGGCAGGAACAGGCGTGAGCTTGGCAAAAATGCACTCTATCATGCAGAGCTTGAGGCTATCGACAGTGCTTGCAAAAAGCTTGGTGGCTGGAGACTTTGGCAGTGTGAGCTTTATGTTACTTTGGAGCCGTGCCCAATGTGTGCCGGTGCAATTATCAATGCCAGAATGAAAAAAGTTTATTTTGGTGCGTTTGATAAAAAAGCAGGTTCATTCGGCTCAATTGCAGATTTTAATGCTATTCCTTATAACCATAAGCCTGAGATTGTGTCAGGTGTTATGGAAACGGAATGCTCAGCAATGCTTACGGAATTTTTCAGAGAGCTTAGAAAAAATAAATAAAATGGATAAAAAAAGACATTCTCCAAATCGGAGAATGTCTTTTTTTAGATATTTGTTTATTGCTGCTTTTCAGTTATTTCTTCATGATAATTGGTGTTCATATTAACTGTTTCTTTTTCATTTACAGTTTTATATTTATCCTGATAATAGTTTTCAAGATGTGAATTAAAGGTGCCGTCAGGAGCAATATCAATTACTGTACAGCCTCTCTGCAGACCGAACTTCATAATGCCTGTATAGGCAAGATAGTCGATTGAATAACCGTATGAAAGCTTTATGCCTTTATAATCAATCTGGAAATTGTTGAGGTGATCATGGCCGCAGAACATGCCCTGCGTTGAACTAAGCTCTTTAGCTTTATCAAAGAAGCCGTAGTTGTGTTCACTTGTGTAAACTGAATATTCCTTTTCGCCTGCTTTACCATAAATGTATTTAACATTATCTGTATCAGTAAAGTTGTTTGCCTTATATTCGTCCCAAGCCTCCTTGTATTCAGGAATAGCAATGTGGAAGAATACGAGTGAATTCGGCATAGTGTTGTTGTTTTCTACCTTAAGACCGTTTAATGTATCCTCATACCATTTTACCTGATTTTCATGGAATGTATCATATTTCCATAAAATTCCAAGGAAGTCACCATCAACATATGAATGTGAATCCATCATAAATAAGCTCTGTGTAATTTCACCCTTGGTGTTTTTTACGTTGATAACACAGTTGCCATATCCGTCAACATCAGTGAGTCCCGGCTGGAATAAGCAGTGCTCATAAATATCCTGTGCATAAAATTCGGAAATCTGTTTTCTGCTGTAAAATGAATATGCCTCTGTGTCGTGGTTTCCGAAAACAGGACACCAGTAAACACCTAATTGCTCCATTAAATCAGCAAAGATTTTTGCACTTGACTTATTGTTGAAGGTTCCTGCCTGGAATGGAACAGGATATGCAATGTCACCTGTTACAACAACAAGGTCAGGTTTTTCCTCGCTGAGCATTGCTGCAACTGCATTAATTGCCATTGAGTCCTTTTTTGTACTCATAAAGCCGCCGCCGATATGTACGTCTGTCAGCTGTACTACTTTGAAATTGTCATCGGTAATAAAGGTATAAAAACCATTATCATCCAGTATTGGCTCAAGCTGATTTTCATAGCTTACAGCCTCGATAGTGCTGATAAAGTTTTTGTTTGATTTGTTGCCTACTGCAGATATTGATGCGAGTATTCCGCAAAGCAGTGCGATAACTAAAATAATTATCATTAATACTTTTAGAAAAACTTTAAATTTTTGCTTTGGTGTTTTTTTCACCTTTGCTTTGTTTGACATAAAATCCCCCTTTTCGGAAAGTGGTTTATTACTTCCCTATATATTAAACTTTATTATATCATATTATTTTATAAATATAAATGAAAATATTGCACAAAATAAATGTGGTGATTTTATGGAATTTGTTTATATAATTATTCTTTCATTCGTATCAATAGCAGTTCTTTTTATTTTAACAAAACTTATGGGATACAGGCAGATAAGCGAAATGAGCTTTTTTGATTATGTAATCGGTATTTCGATCGGCTCAATTGCTGCCGAAATGGCAACAAATATAGATCTCGAATGGTGGAAGGGTGTAAGTGCGATGGTTTTTTACGCTATTGCAGGAATACTTTTTTCAATTATTTCACAAAAAAGCATCAAAGCAAGAAAATTTATTTCAGGTCAGCCTATTATACTTATAAACAAAGGTAAGATTCTTAAGGACAACCTGAAAAAGGCCAGAATTGATATTGACGATTTGCTTTCAAGTGCAAGGGGTAACGGTTATTTCAATATTGCTGATATTGAATATGCAATTATGGAGACAACGGGTAAAATCAGCTTTATGTCTGTGGCTCTTAAAAGACAGCTGAATCCCAAGGATTTTAACTTTGCTCCTGAGAACGAGGGACTTTATATTAATGTTATTCTTGATGGTCATATTATGGAAAAGGATCTTGCAAATGCAAACTTCAGCAAGGAGGAACTTGAGCGTCAAATCCGTAATCAGGGCAAGAGGGTTGAAGATATCATGCTTGCAACTGTTGATAATAAAAAGCAGTTGACTTTGTTTGATAAATAAACTAAAATGCTCATATGAATAAAATTCATATGAGGTACATATATGAAAGATGATATAAAAGAAAAGCATAATCACAGTGACTGTGATTGTTGTAATCATGGTGAACATGAGCATAATCATAATGAACATTGTAGCCATTCTCATCATAGTGATGGCTGTGGCTGTGGTCATGACCATGCACATGAAGAACTTAATAAAAAGGATTTTGCATTTAAAATAGCAACAGGCGGGGTTCTTCTTGTCGGAGGGTATATTTTAAGTGAACTTGCTGAAAATGGAATATTTGACATTCCCGACTTCATTTATCTGATTTGTTTTGGTATTGCATATCTTATTGTTGGCTTTTCAATTGTGAAAGAAGCAGTTGAGGGTATTATTCACGGTGATGTATTTAATGAAAACCTTTTAATGACCATTGCATCAATAGGTGCATTTGCTGTCGGTGAATACACTGAGGGCTGTATGGTAATGTTCCTTTTTACAATCGGCGAATTTTTACAGAGTCTTGCCGTACAGCGTAGCAGAAAATCAATCAGAAATATGCTTGAGCTGAAACCGCAGGAGGTTACTGTTATACGTGACGGTGTCGAGGTAACGGTGTCACCTGAGCAGGTTTTAATTGGTGACCTGATGATTATTAAACCGGGTGAAAAGCTGGATGTTGATGGTGAGATTGTTGAAGGCTGTGCAGAAATTGATATGAAAGCACTTACAGGTGAATCAATACCTGTATCTAAAACTGTCGGTGATGAGCTGCTTGCAGGCTCTGTAAATGCCGATGGTGTGATTACCGTTAAAGCAACCAAGGAATATAAAGATTCGGCTGTATCAAGAATTCTTGATATGCTCGAGGATGCTGAGGATAAAAAAAGTAATGCAGAGCAGTTTATTACCCGATTTGCCAGGATTTATACACCAATTGTATGTCTTGTTGCACTGCTTATTATTCTTGTTCCGCCTCTTTTTCTTGGCGGCGAATGGAAAGAATGGATATACAGGGGTTTATCAGCTCTTGTAGTATCCTGTCCGTGTGCACTTGTTATTTCAATTCCTCTCAGCTTTTTCGGCGGTATCGGTGCTTGTTCAAAGCAGGGTATACTTATTAAAGGCGGCAATTATCTTGAGGCACTTGCGAATGTCAACACAGGTGTGTTTGATAAAACAGGTACAATCACAAGTGGTAAGTTTGAATATGTAAGCTGTGAATGCTATCATTGCCATTGCTCCGATAATCACCACAGGGAGCTTTTGAAGGTAATTGCGGCTTGCGAAAGATATTCTACTCACCCTCTTGCCAAATCGATTAGCTTTGCTTTCGGTCATTATGCAGATGAATGTGACGTGAAAGAGGCTAAAAACTATGCCGGCAAGGGTGTATCGGCTGTTGTTGACGGTGTGAGATATTATGTCGGCAATGAAAAGCTTATGCAGGAAATCGGTATCAATTTTAATGAAACAAAGCTTGTAGGAACTGCTGTTTACTGTGCAAGTGAAACCGAGTTTAAGGGTGATATTGTTTTTGCTGATATTATTAAGCAGGACAGCAAGGATGCAATCGCTCAGCTTAAAAAACAGGGTGTTGAGAATACAGTAATGCTGACAGGTGATAAGGAATATATTGCAAAGGATGTTGCTGCGAAGGCAGGTATTGACACCGTTTATGCCAAACTGCTGCCGGATGAAAAGGTTGCAAAGGTTAAAGAACTGCAGGAGAATGGACAGACTGTTCTTTATACAGGTGACGGAATCAATGATGCTCCTGTACTTGCTCAGGCTGACCTTGGTATTGCAATGGGGGCTATCGGCTCGGATGTTGCAATTGAGGCGTCTGATATGGTGATTATGGGAGATTCACTTTCAAAAATTTCAATTGGCAGACGCATTGCGAAAAAGACCATTCGCATAGTTAAGGAAAATATTGCTTTTTCTTTGCTTGTTAAAATACTTATTATTATTGGCTGTGCAACAGGCATTTTTGATGAAAATGCAATGTGGCTTGCCGTATTCGGTGATGTTGGTGTGTGCCTGATTGCAATTGCAAATTCAATGCGCACATTGATTGTAAATAAAAAGAAATAAATGCTGAAAACCATTGTCTTTAAATTCATGACAATGGTTTTTTGTTAGAATAAATTTATTTTAACATCGTAAAAGGCAGGCTTAATAGCCTGCCTTTTTATAATAATGCAACTTTTATTATACGCCTGAATATGCGTTGAATCCGCCATCAACTGCGATGTTAACACCTGTAATAAAGCCTGAATAAGTTTCGTCACATAGGAACAGAAGTGTACCGGAAAGCTCTTCCGGTTCACCGAATCTGTCCATTGGTGTTGCAGCAAGAATTTTACCTGTTCTTGCGGTAGGTGTACCATCCTCATTCCAGAGGAGAGCAGCATTTTGCTTTGTTGAGAAAAAGCCGGGTGCTATTGCATTTACACGAATGCCAAGCGGTGCAAAGTGAACAGCCATCCACTCTGTGAAATTCTTAACAGCAGCCTTGGCTGCACTGTATGCAGGAATACGTGTAAGAGGGCGGTAAGCATTCATTGATGTAATCATAATGATTGTGCCCTTTTCTTTTTCAGCCATGTCCTTTGCGAATACCTGTGTAGGAATGAGAGTTCCTAAGAAATTAAGGTTGAATACAAAGCTGATACCATTAGGGTCAAGATCAAAGAAGGTCTTGATGTTCTCATCCTTCTGAACAAGGTCGATTTTTTCAAGGGTATCCTTTGTTGTGGATCCCTTAGGATTATTACCGCCTGCACCGTTGAGAAGAATGTCACAGGAGCCGAGCTTTTCGTTAATCTCAGCTCTTGCCTGCTCCATAGATTCAAGATCAAGCACATTACAGCCAACAGCAATAGCCTGTCCGCCTGCGGCATTTATTTCATCGGCACACTGCTGTGCAGCATCCTTGTTAAGATCAAGAACTGCCACCTTGCATCCCTGTTCCGCAAGAGTTTTTGCAAAAGCGCCGCAAAGCACTCCGCCGCCGCCTGTTACAACAGCTACTCTTCCGTTTAAATTATCGTGTTTAAACATAATGTTCCTCCGATATATAATAATTATTTTCTTGACTTTTCGACAGCCTCCCAGAGACCGTTAAGATAGCTTACACCAAGTGCTCTGTCAAAAAGTCCGTATCCGGGTCGAGCAACCTCGCCCCAAATCATTCTGCCGTGGTCGGGGCGGATATAGCCTTCAAATCCGACCTCCTGCAGGGCCTTAACAATTTCATACATATCAAGTGAACCTGCAGAACTCTCATGTGCAGTCTCATTAAACCACTGATTGTTGATTGAAACATTGCGAAGGTGAGCAAAATAAATTCTGTCACCGGCTGCTTTGATGATTTCAACCATATCATTATCAGGACTTGCACCGAGTGAACCTGTGCAGAGTGTAATACCGTTGTATTTGCTCGGTACCATATCAAGCAGTTTTTCTATAGCGTCCTTGCCTGTAATAATTCTTGGCAGACCGAAAATAGGCCATGGCGGATCATCCGGATGAATCGCCATTTTAACATCACATTCCTCACAAACAGGCATAATTGCCTCAAGAAAATATTTTAGATTTGCCCACAAATCATCTGCTGTGATACCCTTGTATTTTTCAAAGAGTTCCTTGATTTCACCCATTCGCTCGGTTTCCCAGCCGGGCATCGCATAGCCGTTTGAGTTATCATCAATCTCTTTGAACATATCCTCAGGTGATTTGCCTTCAACCTGCTTGCCGTCATAGCAAAGGCATGTTGAGCCATCTGGCAATGGCATATAGAGGTCTGTTCTTGTCCAGTCAAAAACAGGCATAAAGTTGTAGCAAATTACCTTTACTCCAACTTTTGAAAGATTGCGTATTGATGTTTTATAATTTTCAATCAATTTTTCACGTGTAGGCAAGCCAAGCTTGATATCCTCGTGAACATTAACACTTTCGATACATTCCATTGTAAGGCCTGCAGCAGTAATTTCATCATACATTTTCTGCACGTCCTCCATTTTCCAAGCCTCGCCGGCAGGGAGATAATGGAGCGCCGGTACAACACCGACTACACCGGGAATCTGCTTGATTTGGTCAAGAGTGACGGTGTCTTTCTCTGCACCAAACCAGCGGAAAGTCATCTGCATATTTATACCTCCTTAAATTTCTTTAATTATCGGCTATATTCTACCACATCAATCTATGCCTTTCAAGTTAAAATATCATTTTCTTCTCACAATATAAGCGGCACTTATCACACATTTATCATCATCAAGCTGATGCTCCTGTGATTTGTTGATTATCTCATAGCCGTCAAGCTCTTTCTCTTCTAAAAAAGTAAGCTTTTTTTCAGCAAGAGCGAGTAACTCATCATCACTGAGAACTTTCGGCACTGAGGATAAAAAACATTCTTCATTTTCGATTATTCCGATAGGCAGAACCGTGTTTTTTATTGTGAGATAGCTTTCGCTCTGATTTGAAATATCACCCTGCTGCATATCAAAATAAAGAGGGATATCGGCAAAGAAAAATTTAATCTGCTTGTAGCTTCTGCGTTCACTGATGGTCATATCTTTTTGTTCTCTGTAAGCAACTGTTTGCAGTTCCTTTCTCATTACATTGATTCCCTTGAGCTTATTCTCGTCTCCGTCTTTATCAGCAAGCTTAGTTTCGTTAATTTCAATTCTTGCTGTAGTGCCTGTCTTGTTTATATGCACCCAAGAGATATCCTCAAATTCGCTCATAATATCCCAGCAAAGCAAATCCCTGTCTATACTGCTCCACATAACACCTGATTTAAAATTATGATTTTCAAGATACGATTCAAGCATGGTGTCACTTATGCGGTCATTGCCGACAATTTCAACATTCCAAATAAAACAGCTGAGAAAAGAAATTATAACTATAAATGCAAGCATACCCACAAAAAAGCCTAAACGGTTTTTTAGCGGTAAAAGTATAAAAGGCAGTCCGTTTTTTTTGATTACTTTAACTTTTCCGCCATGCCTGAAGGCATAGTGATGTAATTTTTTATAAACCTTTAAATTGCAATAGGCGACAAAGCCATTTTCTATCTGTCTTACATTCCGCAGCTCGATACCGTCAGCAAAGCACTCGGTCAAAAAATTTTCGGCAAATCCACCTGTAAAAGTAAATTTGACATAACCGAACATCCATCTGAATAACCCGATCAAGATGTAAACTCCATTGAAATAATATTGCCCTCGACAACTGCACCCTCACGAGTAAAGGAATTAATGCGCAAATCGTAGCCTGAAAATGTTATTATCTGTGTGCCGAGACTAACGACAATTTTCTCATTTGAATATTCGACAATGCTTTGAAGACCATCAACAAGACATTCTCTGCCTGTCATTTCAATACGTGGTTTTCCGAAATAGTAATCATATTCCTGCGGTTTGATTTTTTCCTTTAGTTTGAGCTTTTTCATTTTATCACCAATAATGTTTATGCACAAAAAGCTTATGAAAGAATATTTAATTAAATAAACAATAATTTATTGTTACAACAAAACAACGGATGTCTTAAAATTCTAAGACATCCGTTGTTTTGTTATATTTTAGTTCACTCAATTGGTGTAAGATTTTTTAGGCTTACATCCATAATCGGTGCTGAATGGGTGAGTGCCCCGCATGATACAAAGTCAACTCCGATTTCTGCGATTTCCTTAAGTCTTGCTTTGGTAACATTGCCCGAACACTCAGTCTGTGCCTTGCCGTTAATCATTTCAACAGCCTTTTTCATAGTGTCATTATCCATATTGTCAAGCATAATGATATCTGCACCGGCATCGAGTGCTTCTTTGACCTGCTCAAGTGTTTCTGTTTCTATTTCAATTTTGCGTACAAACGGTGCATATGCCTTTGCCATTTGAATTGCTTTTGTGATTGAACCGGCTGCACCGATATGATTATCCTTGAGCAATACACCATCTGACAGATTGTATCTGTGGTTTGTTGCACCACCGACGGTTACTGCATATTTTTCAAATGGACGCATATTCGGTGTAGTTTTTCTGGTGTCAAGCAGAGTGGTTGAATAACCCTCGAGCTCATCCATATATTCTCTTGTAAGCGTTGCAATGCCGCTCATTCTCTGGAGATAGTTGAGTCCTGTTCTCTCACCGCTTAAAATAGCTTTTATGTCGCCGTAAATAACACCGAGCAAATCACCTTTGCTTACTCTGTCACCATCCTTGAAATTTGCCTCAAAGCGGCTTGTGTTGTCAATCAGTTCAAAGGTGCGTTTAAAAATATCAAGTCCGCAGATAATACCGTCCTGCTTGCAGATAAGCTCAGCCTTGCCCTGCTTGTCCTCGGGCATAACTGCATTTGTTGATACATCCTCAGATGTTATATCTTCCTTAAGCGTGTTGAGAATATAATCATCAACATTAATTTTCATTGTTACACCATTTATCATAGAATTTCTGGTCCTTTCCTCTTATTTCATCCATAATGAGCTTTTTGAATTCCTTTTCACGGATTTCCTTTTTGGGATAATTTTTTAAATCAAGCTCCGGCAAATCAACAGTTTTTTCATCTGCATCATTTGCAATAAGTATTGCGGCACGCTTAGCAAAAACGAGACTTTCAAGCAGTGAGTTTGATGCAAGTCTGTTTTTACCGTGAACACCATTGCAGGCAGTTTCTCCGACAGCATAAAGGTGTTCCATTGAGGTTTTGCCGTTGATATCGGTTTTTACACCGCCCATCATATAATGCTGTGCAGGAGTTACTGGTACTCTATCCTTTGTGATATCGTAGCCTTCTTCCATACAGGCGTCATAGATGTTCGGGAATCTTTCGGCCGCCTCTTCACTGCTCATAGTGGGCAGTGTTATGTAAACATGATCGGTGCCGAATTTTGTCATTTCTTCAACAATTGCGTTTGTAACAACATCGCGCGGCTGCAGCTCGTCGGTAAATCTTTCGCCGTTTTCGTTTAGGAGTATCGCGCCCTCACCGCGTACGCTCTCGCTGATTAAAAAGCGTCTTCCGCTTTGCTTGCTGTAAAGTGTTGTTGGATGAATCTGGATATAGTTCATATCCTGCAGTTCAACATTGTGCTTTAACGCGAGCGCAAAGGAATCGCCTGTTATGTGAGGGTAATTGGTGGAATTCAGGAATAGTCCGCCGATACCGCCTGTGGCAAGAATAATGTCCTTTGCGATTATTGCACCCATTTCGCCATACTCATCTTCACATACAATACCCTGACAGATATTGCTTTTTTCAATAAAGTCAATCATTGTTGTCTGTTCAACAAAGGTAATATTTTCTCTTTTTTTAGCAATTCTAAGAAGGGTGGCTGTGATTTCCTTGCCTGTTTCGTCTTTATGGTGAAGAATTCGGCTTCTTCTGTGAGCACCCTCACGTGTATAGTCGAAATCGCCCTCTTCATCCGTATCAAACTTAACACCTAAATCAACCAGTGTTCCTATTACATT
This sequence comes from uncultured Clostridia bacterium, assembly GCA_947176035.1. Classification (GTDB taxonomy): domain Bacteria; phylum Bacillota; class Clostridia; order Oscillospirales; family Acutalibacteraceae; genus Eubacterium_R. Next base: position 47,355 of record CAMWPJ010000002.1, read on the forward strand.
AGTGGATGATTCTATCATAACTTTTACTGATTCGGGATTGTTTTCGTAATGACCTGCTTTCATCGTATCTTCAAAATAGCAGTTAAAGTCATTAATATCCTTTAATACACATACACCGCCCTGTGCAAGATAAGAGTCACACTCTTTTAGGTTTTCTTTTGTGATAACGAGTATGTCCTTATCTTTGGGCAGACACAGTGCTGCAAACAGTCCCGCAACACCACTGCCGACAATTACAACATCTGTTTTGATAAATTCTTTAATATTCATAGTTCCTTGTAATAAGCCGAGAGGCTTTCTCCTGAGTGTATCTACGAGTAATCTATTTTAAGTTATACTTATTCCATTATATTATTTGCATAAAAGATTGTCAAGATTTGATAATGAATT
>CAMWPJ010000003.1 GCA_947176035.1 uncultured Clostridia bacterium
ATATAATATTATTAAGTAAAGGGGGCAGTTTTATGACAGAGAAAACATTAATTATTGCAATACTTGTTGCACTTATCATTCTTTGGTTTGCCGAAACCTTAAATATGTCAAAAACCAGCAAAATTGTAGGCGGAATAATCGACTTGGGTTTTGCAATTCTTCGATAGCGCATTTATAAAATAACACATAATAATTTAAGGAGCAGTTTATCTGCTCCTTTTGTTTTTGATTATTATTTTCTATATGATTAAAACGCAAATTAATCATTGTAAAGTGACCTTAACAGAGAAATTTCCTTCGCATATCCATCAAGTTCATTCGGAGTCTCAAGATAAAATGGAAGATTTTTAAGTAAAGGATGATTGATAATCCTTTCAATCGCGTCAAGACCTATATAGCCATCACCGATTTTTTCGTGCCTGTCCTTATGAGCTGCAATCGGATTTTTTGAATCATTCAGATGAATTGCTTTAAGCCGATTAATACCGACTATACGATCAAAATCTTCTAATACACCATCAAGATTATTTATAATATCATATCCGCCTTCGTGCACATGGCAGGTATCAAGACAAACACCGATCTTATCACTTAGTTCAACTCTGTCAATGATTGCTCTGAGTTCTTCAAAGCTTCTTCCGATTTCAGATCCCTTTCCTGCCATAGTCTCGAGCAGTACAGTAGTAGTCATATCCTCAAAAAGCACCTTATTCAGTATCTCAGCAATCTGATCTATACCGATATCCACACCCTGACCAACATGCGAACCCGGATGAAAATTGTAAAGCTGATTCGGGGTATATTCCATTCTCTTTAAATCATCTGCAAAGGTATTAAGTGCAAATTCTCTCGTCTCAGGCTTAGCACTGCAGCAATTGAGAGTGTATGGTGCATGAGCAAGAATAACAGGAAAGTCATTATCCTTCATCAGCTGCAAAAAGACCGCAACATCATTTTTGTCAATCGCCTTTGCACTGCCGCCGCGTGGATTACGTGTAAAAAACTGAAAAGTGTTTGCACCAATTTCCAACGCCTGCTTAAACATTGCTGTATATCCTTTTGAGGCACTGAGATGTGCACCGATAGTTAACATAGTTTCACCTCTTTATTCAAACAATAGTTAAAATCACTTTTAATCAATTTTGTTCAAAAGCTCTTTCGCCATATCTTCATCAGCCTTACCCGACATTATGTATTCCAACAAGTCTGCTACACATCCCTGATTACAGTGACATGCCTCAAACTTGCAGATTTTATGAATTGAGCTTGGTGCCTGACCTGCACAGGCAGGTAAACCAACTGTTTTGAGCATATCCCAGTCGTTATAATAATCACCAATTGCAGCAACGTGGCTCTTTTCAATACCGAGCATATCAGCAAGCTTCATTATACCAACACCCTTATGGGTATCCTTCTGCAGCATCTCAAGACTCCAGATTGATGATGCCATAAAATTAGCGTTGGGATTAGGCAGCTTTGATATAACCTCACGCAGATGGTTTATAACAATTGGATTAGACCAGAATATTACTTTCATCCAACCATTCTTCGGTACATCATCGATTGACCTTACATGCTCATAATGAGCCTTATCAAAATACATTGTACCCTTTGACAAAAGTCCCTGTCTGACTATATAAACATAGTCATCAAAATAGATACCGATATCAACGCTCTTAAAAATCTCATCAAATTCTTCAGCAATACGGCGAACAAAATTCTGCCCTTCCTCACCGATTGTACTTCGCCAGAGCATCTTTCTCTTGTTATAATCATATATACCTGCACCGTTAAGCACAACGGCAGGCTGATTAGGAGTTATACGGTTATAGTTACGCTCAAGACTTGATTGAAGTCTGCCCGATGCGAGAGTAAAATTACCACCAAGCTCTGTGAATTTTTTTATTGCATTGTAATTACGCTTAGGTAATTTTCTTATTTTATTATTAAGTGTTCCGTCAATGTCAGACACTACAAGCCAGTTTTCAAAAGTTTCTGCCATAAAATCACCTCAGCTATCTGCTCTGATTATCGAGTTTTTTTAAAAAATCGTCAAAATATTGCGGGAGCTGTGTTTTGAACTCCATATATTTATTAGTACGTGGATGGACAAAACCAATTTCACCTGCATGAAGGCACTGTCCGTTAAGCTTAGTAATTACCTTTTTCGGTCCGTAGACCGGATCCCCTGCCAAAGGATGACCTGTGTACGCCATATGCACTCGTATCTGGTGAGTTCTCCCCGTCTCAAGGATGCAACAAATATGTGTAAAATCGCCGTATCGCTTAATAACCTCATAATGTGTTATTGCGTCCTTGGAATTTTTATCGGTAACAGCCATCTTTTTGCGTTCTACCGGATGTCTGCCGATTGGCTGATGCACTGTTCCCTCATCATCTTTTATATTACCATAGCACACCGCCTGATAAGCGCGATGAAAGGAATGAACCTTTATCTGCTCAGCAAGGCTTAAATGTGCTTTATCATTTTTAGCTACAATCAAAAGACCTGATGTGTCCTTATCAATCCTATGAACGATACCGGGACGAATAACACCATTAATACCACTCAGGCTATCCTTGCAATGATATAAAAGTGCATTTACAAGTGTGCCGTTATAATTTCCTGCGGCAGGGTGCACAACCATACCTTTTGCTTTATTCACCACAAGTAAATCGTCATCCTCATATACAATATCAAGAGGAATATTTTCTGCCTCAGCCTCAAGTGGCTGAGCATCGGGAATATTGACTGTTATATTATCATTCATCCTGCATTTATAATTTTTAGAAATACAAAGTGAATTTACAGTTACATTACCATCAGCAATCAGCTTTGACAGACCACTGCGGGTAAGACTTTCAATCTTATCACTCAAAAGCCTGTCAATTCTTACACCGACACCGCTTTCATCAACAACTATACAGATTGACTCACGCATCACCATGCTCCTTCTTATCATGATTTTTAAGCATATCAAAAACAAGATAAGCAACAAGACTTATGGCACCGAGTGTTACGGCACAATCTGCAATATTGAACACGGCAAAATTCACAAAAGTAGGATTAATAAAATCAATGACATAGCCCAAATAAATTCTGTCTATAAGATTACCTATTGCACCTGCGGCAAGCACACCGAGTGTCCAGTAAAGCCATAGATTTTTTTGTGATTTCGTAAACATATAAACAAGCACACCTATTGTTACAATAACGGTCAATGCAATAAAAAACCATCTGCCGCCGCTGAACATGGAAAAGGCAACACCTGTGTTCTCGGCATAGCGAAATTCGATAAAGCCTTTTATAAAATCCTTAGCCCTATCGGGATAAAGAGCTGATTTTGCAAAATATTTTGTAAGCTGGTCAAATGCAATTATCAGCACAATCATAACAGGCGACCAAATATTTTTATTATTAAGCTTCACAAAATCACTCCTTTATATAAAAGTTATATACATTATTGTAGGCACACAGCTAAAATTCCAGCCGTGTGCCTTATTTTATTTTAATTAAAATTATTCAGCAATTTCGCTCATAACAGCTGCACAGTGTGCACAAAGTGCAGGATGCTCTTCGCTTGTACCGACTGTATCGGAATACTTCCAGCAACGCTCGCACTTTTCACCCTCAGCCTTTGAAACAGAAACACTGAGTCCTTCGACATCACCTTTAACCTCACCCTCACCATTTAAAACGACAACAGCAGATGTGATGAAAATTTCAGGCAATTCTGCCTCAACAGACTTTAAGAAATCATAAAGCTCTCCGTCTGCAAAAAGTGAAACCTTAGCCTCAAGCGGCTTGCCGATAATCTTCTGATTTCTTGCAAGTTCAAGAGCCTTCTGAACATCAACTCTTACTTCGTGAATCTTATCCCACTTAGCAATAAATGCCTCATCAGCCTCAATATAATCAGCCTGAGGGATATCATTAAAGAGCGGTGACTCGGCATTCCTGCCTGCTTCGTGTGGCATTGCAAGCCAAATTTCATCAGCCGTGTAAGCAAGAATAGGAGTAAGTAAAAGTGTAAGTGCATCAAGCACCTTATAAAGAACAGTCTGTGCAGCTCGCCTTGTTGCACTCTGAGGAGCAGAGGTATAAAGTCTGTCCTTAAGAACATCAAAGTAGAAGTTACTCATATCAACAACACAGAAATTATGGAGTGCATAAGCAGTTGTATGATAATCATATTCCTCATAGCCTTTGCGTGCAACCTCAATAACCTCATCAAGCTTCATAAGTGCATACTTATCAAGCTCTTCAAGCTTATCGTTATCAACTATATCCTTATCGGGATCAAAATCGTAAAGGTTACCAAGACAATATCTTGCAGTATTTCTTAACTTTCTGTAGTTATCCGAAATCTGCTTGAGAATTTCCTTGCTGATACGGATATCAGCGTGATAATCCGCACTTGCAACCCAAAGACGGAGAATATCTGCACCATACTGGCTGATGATTTCCTGAGGGTCAATACCATTGCCAAGTGATTTCGACATCTTTTTACCCTCACCATCAACAGTCCAGCCATGAGTAATAATTTGCTTGAATGGAGTTCCGTGACCACCTGCAACTGAGGTAAGAAGAGATGACTGGAACCAGCCTCTGTACTGGTCAGCACCCTCCATATAAACATCGGCAGGACGCTTAAGATAAGGTCTTTTAGCACATACAGCCTGATGAGAAGAACCTGAATCGAACCAAACGTCCATAATATCCTTCTCTTTATCAAAGCCCTTATCACTGCCGCAGTGCGGGCACTTAAAGCCTTCAGGAAGGAAGTACTCAGTCTCGTGAGCATACCATGCATCTGAGCCTTCCTCACCGAAAATCTTTGAAACCTTCATCATAACATCATTATCAATGATTTCTTTTCCGCAATCCTGACAATATACAACAGGGATAGGAACGCCCCATTTTCTCTGACGAGAGATACACCAGTCAGCACGCTCCTGTACCATGGACTGAAGTCTGTCCTTACCCCATTCAGGATACCATTTAACTTCTTCAGCTGCCTTAACAGCCTCATCCTTAAAATCATCAACAGAGCAGAACCACTGACTTGTTGCACGGAAGATAATAGGCTTGTGACAACGCCAACAGTGAGGATATTGGTGTTCAATCTTTTTGAGTGCAAAAAGAGCACCTGTTTCCTCAAGATGCATAGCAATAGGCTTATTAGCCTCCTCAGTTGTAAGTCCTGCAAACTGACCGGCCTCTTCGGTAAGTCTGCCCTTCGCATCAACAGGAACAATAATTGGAATTTCAGGGTATTTTTTACAGACAATAAAGTCATCAACACCATGACCCGGAGCCGTATGAACACAGCCGGTACCACTTTCAAGCGTTACGTGGTCACCTACGATAACAAGCGATGTGCGGTCAATGAAAGGATGCTGCGTTTTCATATACTCAAGCTCTGAACCTCTGATAATACCGACTGTCTCATAGTCGGCAACACCCTTAGCCTCCATAGCAGCAGGTGCAAGATCGGTTGCCATTACATAATATTCATCATCAGCTTTGATAAGTGAATACTCATAATTAGGACCAACGCATATTGCAACGTTGGCAGGAAGAGTCCATGTAGTTGTTGTCCAGATAACAAAATATGTTTTTGCAAGGTCAGCACCCATTGCTGTGAGTTTGCCCATATCGTCTGTTACATTGAACTTAACATAGATTGAATGACATGGATCCTCAGCATACTCAATCTCAGCCTCAGCAAGAGCAGTGTTACAATCAGAACACCAATAAACAGGCTTTAAGCCCTTATAGATATAGCCCTTTGATGCCATTGTAGCAAATACCTTAATCTGCTCCTCTTCAAATTCCTTCTGAAGAGTGATATATGGCTTATCCCACTCAGCGATAATACCAAGTCTTTTAAAAGACTCACGCTGTAAGTTAACATAATTCATAGCAGTATCACGGCAGATTTTTCTGAGCTCCAAGTCTGTGATATTGCTGTCAGCCGTAATACCTGCCTTTTTTCTTGCAGCAAGCTCAGTCGGAAGACCATGTGTATCCCAACCAGGTACAAATGGTGACTGAAAGCCTGTCATATTCTTATATCTTACGATAAAATCCTTAATTGTTTTGTTAAGTGAATGACCAATATGGATATCACCATTAGCATATGGAGGACCATCATGAAGAACAAACAGCGGCTTGCCTTCGTTGTGCTTCATAAGCTGTTTGTACTGGTCATTTGCCTCCCATCTTGCAAGGAATTCAGGCTCTCTTGTCGGAAGTCCTGCTCGCATAGGGAATTCGGTTTTAGGTAAATTTATTGTTTGATTATAATCCATTATATCTTCTCCTTACTAAGCAGTTGATAATAAAAATATGTAAAGCTCAATTTATTATCACTGCTGAAGTTTGTATTAACAGCATTAATTAAAACCTGGTTATTTTTTCTTTTTGAAAAAGCCCTTGAACTTAGTTGAACCATCATCTTCATCCTCATCTTCAGGTGGAATTAAGGAGAGCGTTTCGTCTGTATTCTCAACACTTCTATCAACCTTGAAATACTCTTCAAAAGGCATTGCACTCTCAAATTCAGGCTCATCTTCAATTACAGGAATTGAAGATGCGTTTTCATCAATCGGTGTGATTTCATCAGCTGAAAAAGCATCAAGCGCATTTGATACCTCTTCTTCTGTCGGCGGCGCAATAATTTCCTCATGGAGAGGAGCATATGCCTCAGACATCTCAAGCTCGTCAATGATTTCGTCAACCTCGTCAACTTCATCGTCGATTTCGTCAAGCTCGCCGATTTCATCCTCGTCAGTATCTTCTATTTCATCATCAGCATCGTACACCTGCTCTTCATCTTCAATATTTTGAACATCCGCAGTTTCCTCGACCGCCTGTTCAGCTGCATCTTCTTCAGTAGACGCATCAATAGCCTCAGGTGCTTCCTGAGCATCAGGCTGTACTGTATCACCTACAACCTCGGTAATATTATCCATAAGGGTATTAAGCTCTTTCTCAAGCTGTGCAAGACCTTCATCCTCATCCTCAAACTCAGCAGGAGTCTGTGCCAAATCCTTAAGCTTATCAAGCTGAGCCTCATAGAGCTTAACCAGTGTAGCCTTGAAATCTGTTGACTCATTCTTAAGCTTTGACACAATTTCCGAATGATAATCCTTTTCTGCCTTTGCTTTATTTACAATTTCTGCTGCAAGCATTTTTGCCTGTGTTAGTGCATTGCCTGCAACTACCTTCGCACTGTCAATAGCATCATTCGCCTTTTGTTGTGCCTCAAGTACAATTTCATCAGCAACCTGTGCTTTTTCCTTAGTAAGATTGGCAACATATTCTCTTGCCTCACCAATAATTTTATCTGCCTTTTCTTTAGCATCAACAACTGTCTGCTGGGCTGATGCTGCTGAATCGGAAAGAGTCTTATCTGCCTTATCCTTTGCCTCACGTGTTACCTGTGATGCCATTTTCTGTGCAGTGATAAGAGCGGTTTTAATTGAATCCTCATCTGCTCTGTATTCCTCAATACGATTAGCAAGCACCTCCATCTTGCGATAAAGTTCTTTGTTCTCGGCAAAAATAGCCTCATAGGATTCTATGATATCCAAAAGAAGTTCATTAACCTCATCTCTGTCATAACCGCCGCTTTCAACGGTGGAAATTTTCTTTTCACGAATCTGGCTTGGTGTAATCATAATTTATTCCCCTCCATTTAAGCAAGCAAGATAAATCCGAATAAGTTTTTTATGGAACGGATTTTCCGCTATGCTGTGTTAAAATACTCGTTAATCCGAAAGGATTAACTGCGTTTTGTGCCTTGCCTAATGAAAAAATCCGTTCCATAAAAAATCTTTGACCTAAAATGGACTTGATTTTGAGCAGATTTTCGCTTTGAGAAAGCAGTTAGGCTGGCGCCTTACAATGACGAAAAGTGAAAATATACCGAAATCAAGCTATTTTAGGCTTGTTCGGATTTATCTCGCTTGCTTAAGTCAACAACAATCATCACATAATTATTAACTTATTTACATAAACATTCCATTATTTTCAAGCTCATCAATCAAATCACCCATAACATCAACGTTATAAGGTGTAATGATATAAGTGCTGTTGGCAACTCTTTTTATCTGACCGTTGCTTGCATATGCAACACCGCTGAGAAAATCAAGCAGTCTGCGTGCAATATCGCGGTTCGTGCTTTCAAGATTAAGAACTACCGTTCTTTTTGCGTTGAGGTTATCAGCTATAGCTGCTGCCTCTTCAAAGCGTTCCGGCTTAACAAGCACAACCTGCAGCTGCGTTGTGGTGTGTATATTAACAACCTTATCACTATCATGTCGACGGCTTCTTGAGCGGTCTGCAAAACGCTCCTCCCTTTCAACTGTCTTTTCCGCTGCACGCTCACGCTTGCTTGCCCTTTCAACAGGCGGGTCTATTCCAAAACTGCTGCCACCTTTTTCGTTGTCATAAAAATCGTCAAAATCATCGTCGTCATTATCGGTAACTATATCCTTGATTTTATCAAAAAATCCCATAATCGCCTCTCCTTATATATCACATAAACTAAAAATATTTTCTTGCGCCGAAGATGGCAGAGCCAACACGGACTATATTCGAACCATTAGCAACGGCAGCTTCAAAATCACCGCTCATTCCCATAGATAAAATATTCATATCTATATTATCTATTTTTTTACTCTTAATGTCAATGAAAGATTGATACATTGTGCTGAAATATTCATTAAGCTCCTTCTCATTATCACAAATAGGCGGAATTGTCATAAGACCATTTATCTTTATATTATCAAGCTGTGCTATTTCAAGCAGTAATTCCTCAAGCTGCTCAATATAAATACCGCTCTTTGAATCCTCTTTACCGACATTAACCTCAACAAGTATATTTGTTGTTATTCCTTTATTTGATGATACTCTGCTGATTTCCTTGGCGAGCTTAAGTGAATCAACCGACTCAATCATATCAACCTCACCGACAATCTGCTTAACCTTATTTGTCTGAAGATGACCGATAAGGTGCTTTTCAACACCATTAAGATGCAGTTCATCCTTTTTTCCAAGATATTCCTGAACTCTGTTTTCACCAATCAAATCAGCACCAAGAACAAGTGCTCTGTTAATATAAACACTCTCAACGGTTTTTGTAACAGCCATAAGTCTCACATCTTCAGGACTTCTGCCTGCTCTTATTGCAGATTCTTCAATTCTTGACTTAATAGCCTTGTAATTATCCTCAACAGACTGCAGTCTTGCTTCATCAACTATAAACTTTTCCATCGTGCAAATCCTTCCCTTTCGTAATAATCTGGTCATAAAAACGAATAGAATTACTGTTTTCGGCATCATTTTTAAAAACGACATAATCCTCGGTAGAATAAATTATTTCACTGCGTCTTTCAGCAACCTGATTTGATATAAGTGCATAAACGCATTTGTTGCCTTCATCATCCACATGCACTGCAGAGGCAGGCACTTTGAAGCCCGTGTATTCATTAAAGCGAATTTCAATATTTTCAAGTCGCATTGAGGTAATCTGACTATTCATAGCAGAGCATTGTAAAATTAATACAGTCTGCTCCTGTCCAAGATTAGGCTGTGCACCACTGATAATACGGCACCGGTAAACCTCATCTGTATCCTTAACAGCAACATTGAGGGTGTCACCATCATTTATTCCCTTAACATCATTTGATGATACAACACAGCAAAAATACCACGCATAGCTTGTAATCATTTTACCAAGACTTTCAGTATTATTCTGCAACTGAGAAGCTGTTTCAATATAGCCCTGAAGAGCAGCTACATCAAGCTCACTCACCTTGCTGTAGTCAATCAGATTTTCAAGACCGTCAGTATAAGAGGAAAATATACCTGACCGATCAGCCGTCACATAACCTGTTGGCTTGCAGGCATCAATATTAATACTGTTAAGCTGAGTTTCAATATCCGCCTTAACTTGTGTAAAATCGACATTTTTGCCGATTATAATCTGTCTTCTTGTCAGCTTATCGTTAAGGTCATCCGTGCAGTCTGAAAGCGTATCAAGTGAATTACTGTTGACCGTGCGGATATATAAGTTAACATCACTTAAAATATCCTTGTCTATGCTTTCAACATCGGTTGCTATACCTGCTGACTTACTCTCGATATCAATATAATAATCAAGCTGACTATGCAAATCGAGAGAGGTTGAATATGACTTTGCGTTTTCCTCACTTGTAAAGGTCATTGCAACATTTCCGCCAAGCTTAACCTTTTCGCCGTCATCAACACATGCTACGGTTACACCGCCTGCATTGCTGTTTAAAACACTCTCATCTCTTACGACAAGTGCCTTTGTTTCAATCGTATCATAGACAGTCGAAGTTACGGCAGTGATGGTCTCAACATCAATATGTGTTGCATCATAACATTGATAAAAAACATAACCGGCGATAATTAATAATACCACTATAATTGCAAAAATATCACCGTGCGTTTTGCTGGGATTTTTATTCACTTTTTCCTTTTTGGAATTACTCATTCATAAAATCCTCACAATAGTTAATTGCAGTATTTACTGCTTTTTCAAGTCCCATTGTATCCAGCTCAAGGGTAATTGAATTTTTTCTTCTCTTAAACCAAGTAATCTGTCGTTTTGCATAATTCCTTGTCTTTTGTTTCAAATTGTTAAGTGCATCCTCTAATGTGCACTCACCATTAATATACGGCAAAAGCTCCTTATGCCCGATTGCCTGTGCCGAGGTGCCTGTGCTGTTTCTGAGCACTGCTCTCGCCTCCTGCTCCAGACCAAGCTGAACCATTTTGTCAACACGCAGATTAATTCTGTCATAAAGCACCTGACGGTCTTTATAACTAAGAACAAAATAAAGCACATCATAGGGTGATTCATTTTTACGCGAATTGATATTCTGCTGCGTTTTGCTTGTTCCTGAATAGTAAAGCTCCAATGCTCTTACCACTCGTTTTTTATTGTTTTTATGTATATCCTGCGCGGCCGAATTATCAACCCTTAAAAGCTCATCATACAGCGAATCAACATCTCTTTTCATAAGCTCTTCACGCAGGGTAAAATCTGTTTTAGTCTCTTCAAAAATTATATTATCAACAAGGCTGTCAATAAAAAGTCCTGTTCCGCCGACAATAATCGGTATTTTACCTTTTGACGTTATTTCATCAATTTTCTGCCTTGCAAGTTCACACCACAAAGCAACTGAAAAATTTTCATCAATGTCAACAAATTCAACAAGGTGGTGCACCGCCTGTGCCTTTTCATCCGCTGTCGGAGCTGCAGCAGCAATCGGCATATTTTTATATATCTGCATAGAATCTGCCGAAATAATTTCTCCGTCAAGTGCTTTTGCAAGCGCAATACCAAAACCTGTTTTACCCGATGCAGTAGGTCCTGCTACAACAATGATTTTCTTTTTCATAGTCTGTTACACTCTTCCAAACTGCTTTTCAATGTCATATTTTGACATTTTGATAAACACAGGTCTGCCGTGCGGGCAAAATCTTATTTCAGGCATAGAGAGAAGCTTTTTTACAAACAGCTCCTGCTCCTCAGGTGTAGTTTTATCTCCCGCCTTCACAGCACCGCGGCAGGAGGCTGAATGATAAATCCAGTCAATTTTATCAGGTGTTATATCCGTTTTATGCTCAAGCAGCTTTTGTGCAATTTCGCAAATCAAATCATTAACATCGCTGTCACCGACAAGTGACGGCACTGCACGAACAAGCACTGCACTCTCGCCGAACGGCTCTGCTTCAAAGCCGCACTCCTTTAAAAGTGCAAGATTATCACAAAGAACATTAAACTCTTCCTTAGAAAGTGTAACAGCAACAGGTGCCAAAAGCATCTGCACCTCAACCGTACTCTGTGCTTTGAACTGCTCATAATTCATCCGCTCGTGTGCCGCATGCTTGTCTATAAAATAAAGCTCCTTATCAATCTCAACAATAAGATAAGTTTTAAAAGCCTCACCGATTAAACGGAATTTAACATCCTTTTCTTCGTTTACAGCAACATATCCTTCAGACTCATCAGCAGCAACAGAGCTTTGCGTATCAATCGTATTATTTTCTGAATGATTATGTAATGTATCCGACATATCTGCAGTATCAAGCACTTTTTCAGGCTTTTTAACCGCAAGCTCATCATCAAAGGCAATATCAAGCTTTATACTCTTTATCACAGGCTTATCCTGTGTTAATGGCGCTTTGTCAGTTTTCTCATTTTCTTTAGCAGTAAAATCTATTTTAGGTGAGCTTACCTGCCAGAAATTATCCTTCGGCTGTGCTCGAAATGTCTGCTGAACAGGCGGTTCTTCCTTCTTTTTGAAAAAATCAGCCTTTGCAGAATATGTCTTTTTTTCAGGCATATTATAAATCTGCTCTGCACTTGGTGAAAGCTGAACCTCTTTAACCGAACGGTCAGCCTCAATTGTGGATTTAACACCATAGTAAATCAAGTCAAATATCGGCTTTTCGTTAGCAAAGCGCACCTCAATTTTTGCAGGATGAACATTAACATCAACAAGCGACGGATTAAGCTCAATGTTTAAAACACACATCGGGAATCTGCCGACCATTATTGAATTTTTATAGGCCTGTTCAAGTGCCGCCATTGCAGTCTGTGACTTGATAAGTCTGCCATTGATAAAGAAAAACTGCATCGCCCTGCTTTTTCTTGATGACACTGGCTTTGACACATAGCCTGTCACTCTCATATTTTCATAGCTGTAATCAACAGGGATAAGACTGTCACTAACCTCTTTGCCGAAAACGGAATAAATAGCTGAAATAAGCTCACTATTGCCCGAAGTGATCAAGGTCTGCTTGCCGTCACGAATAAATCGAAACGAAATATCAGGATGTGAAATTGCCATTCTGTCCACAATACCTGCAACAGCATTACCCTCGGTAACGTCCTTTTTTAAAAATTTCATTCTTGCAGGAGTGTTAAAGAAAATATCACGAACAACGATTGTTGTACCCTTAGGACAGCCTGCATCGTCAAACGATATTTCCTCACCGCCGGCAATTTCATATCTTGTACCAAGGCTCTCCGTTTCAGCCTTAGTTAATAGCTCAACCTTAGCTACAGCTGAAATAGATGCCATAGCCTCACCCCTGAAGCCAAGAGTTGAGATGGCGTTCAAATCATCCTTTTCGGAAATTTTGCTTGTTGCGTGTGAGACAAAAACTTTTTTTATATCGTCACGCTCAATACCACAGCCATCATCTGTTATGCGAATATAGGTTGAACCACCGTTCTTAATTTCAACGGTAATATTTTTTGCACCTGCATCCACAGAATTTTCAATCATTTCCTTAACAATTGATGAAGGGCGCTCCACCACCTCACCTGCTGCAATCAACTGATATATTTCCTTTGGTAAAACATTAATTTTAGGCATCAGAGCACCTCCCTGCATAGTTAGTTCTATAAATAAATTTGTCTTAATTACAAATTATATTACGAAAGCTCCTGTGCTTTCTTTTTTAAATCATAAAGTGTCTGCATAGCTTCGATAGGAGTTAAGGTATTTACATCAACAGTTTTTAAAATTTCGAATATCTCCTGTCTGCCGTTTGCAGTGAAATTATATTGAATATCGTTTTCCTCTTCCTCGACAATACCGTCCTCTGCCTTGAATTCAATCGGGACTGCATTTGACTCAAGCTCCTTAAGAATAACCTTGGCGCGCTTAACAACACTGTCAGGCACACCGGCAAGCTTTGCTACCTCTATACCAAAGCTCTGGTCAGCACCGCCGAGAACAATACGCCTTAAAAAAGTAATATCATCACCGCGCTTTTTAACAGCTATGGAGTAATTCTTAACGCCGTCAATCATGCCCTCCATTGCAGTAAGCTCGTGATAATGAGTGGCAAAAAGTGATTTAGCACCAAGGCTTTTCTTCTTGCATACAAATTCAAGAACAGCCCTTGCGATGCTCATACCATCAAAGGTTGATGTACCTCTGCCGATTTCATCGAGAATAATAAGTGATGATGAGGTAGCATTTTTAAGAATAGTTGCAACCTCATTCATTTCAACCATAAAGGTTGACTGACCTGTTGCAAGGTCATCACTCGCACCGACACGGGTGAAAATTGCATCAACAATACCGATTTTAGCTATCCTTGCCGGCACAAACGAACCAACCTGTGCAAGCAGTGTAATCAGTGCAATCTGTCGCATATATGTTGACTTACCTGCCATATTAGGTCCTGTGATGATTGCACAGCGGTTATCATCCTTATCAAGAATCGTATCATTCGGAACGAATGGTGCACCGTCAAGCAAAGCCTCAACAACAGGATGTCTGCCATCCTTGATATCAATAACACCATCATTGGAAATAACCGGGCAGGTGTAATTGTTATTCACTGCAACCTGTGCAAGTGAAGCGAGAACATCAAGCACTGCAAGGCTTTTTGCTGTGCGCTGCAGACGCTGAATTTCTTCGGAAATTGTATTTCTCACCTGTGAAAAGACCTCATATTCCAGCGCAATACTTCTGTCCTTAGCACCGATAATTCTGCCCTCAAGCTCCTTGAGCTCCTGTGTAATAAAACGTTCACAGTTGGCAAGTGTCTGCTTTCTGATATAGGTTTCAGGCACCATATCCCTGTAGGAATTTGATACCTCTATATAATAACCGAAAACCCTGTTATAGCCGACCTTGAGCTTTGGAATACCTGTCAGCTCTCTCTGCTCATTTTCAATAGAAGCAATCACACCCGCACCGTCGGTCATAATCGCCTTGAGTGAATCAATCTCTTCATTATAGCCCGCCTTAATAAGTCCACCCTCACGAACAGAAAACGGAGGCTCGTCCACAATTGCACTGTCAATTAAAGAGCGTACATCCTCAAGCAAATCCACTCCGTTAAAGATTTCCTTTAACAAAGCTGTTGAAGTACCTGAAAGAAGACCTTTAAGCTCAGGCAGCTTTTCTATTGTAAACTGCAGTGACTTAAGCTCCTTGGCATTCGCCGTACCGTAAACAATACGTGTCATAAGACGTTCGATATCATTAACACCTGTCAGTGCCTCACGTATACCGTCACGAAGCATAGGATTATCAACAAACTCACCAACCGCATTCTGCCTTTTCACAATTTTAGGAATTGACATAAGCGGGCGTTCAATCCACGATTTTATCATTCGCTTGCCCATAGCTGTTTTTGTTTTATCAATAACCCAGAGCAAAGAATGCTTTTTATCACCTGTCATCATTGACTTTGTAAGCTCAAGATTTCTTCTTGCACTTATATCAAGACTCATATATTGCTCGTCATCATAAAAATCAATTTCAGACGGGACCTCGATTTCATTCTTTTTTTGCGTTTTCTTTAAGTAGCCGATAACCGCACCGAGTGCACTTACAGCTGATTTGCTGTGACCGATACCAAGTGATGAAATTTCATCCTTTTTAAGTGTTTCAATAATCAGTTGGGTTGACGCATCAAAGTCAAAGCACTCATCATCAAGCACCTCAACACTTGCATTCAGCCTTTTTGCAAAGCTCTCAAGCCGGTCAAGGTCAAGTGCCTTAGCATTAATGATAAGCTCCTTGGGTGCATATGTAGAAAGCTGATTAATCAACTTATTCTGTATATCATCGCCGTCAAGAACAGTGATATGGAATTCACCTGTCGAGACATCGGCAAAGCAAAGTCCTAAATCCTTGTCACTGCCAAAAACCGAACAAAGATAATTGTTAACACCATCCTCGAGCATATTGCCCTCAATAACTGTACCGGGGGTGATGATTCTTATGACATCCCTTTTAACCAGACCCTTGACCTCGGCAGGATTTTCCATCTGCTCACAGATTGCAACCTTGTAGCCGCGCGACACGAGCTTTGCAATATAGCCATCGGCACTGTGAAAAGGAACACCGCACATGGGCGCTCTCTCCTCCTGTCCGCAGTCACGTCCTGTAAGAACAAGATCAAGCTCACGCGATGCAATCTTGGCATCGTCAAAAAACATCTCATAAAAATCACCAAGACGGAAGAACAAAATGGTATCTCCATATTGAGCTTTTATCTGAAAATACTGCACCATCATCGGTGACAGCTTAGTATTCTTATTTGCCATTCATTCTTCCTCTTTCCCAGTGATAATAAAATTCATTTGATTATCGGGCAAACGATGAAATTTGCCCTTAATTCATCATTAATTAATACGATAACTTCTTCGCAGGCAAGGCAAAAAGAGTGAAGCTATACAAAGATATTGCAAACTCTTTTTAACGCAGCATACGGAGAAATCAGCCATTAATTTTAGTGGCAGCCGCCGCAGGTGCAGCAGTCATGTGTACAGTTATCCTGTGGAAGCTCGCAGGTTTCTGCATCCTGACCGTCAAAGAAAAGACCGATCATACCGCTGATATACTGTGCCATCTGCTCCATTTCTGATGCTGCTGCAGAATACTTCTGCATATTCTCGCCTTCCATGATTTCGGCATAGAGCTTCTGATACTCTTCCTGAAGCTCAGCAATTCTTTCCTGTGATGCCTCTTCACCCTTTTCAGCCTCCTGCTGATATTTGAGTGAAAGCAACTGCATCTCCTGCATCTGCTGCTGGAGCTTTTCATCACCGTCATTTGCCTTTGCTGCTGCCTGAAGAGCGATAAAACGCTCGTCCTTCTGGATTTCTTTGCCTAATTCTCTGAGTGCTGATTCAATACTCATAATTGTTTCTCCTTTACAATTTCTCCCCTCATAACAAATGTAAGAGGTTCGATTACTTTGATAGTCTGGAAGGTGCCGATCAGACTTTCGTCACCCTCAAATTCTATAATCAAATTGCCGTCATTTCTGGCTGCAACATAATTATCATTAAGCTTACCCTTACCGTAAACGTAACACTTAAAGGTTTTGCCCTTGTGCAGTGCCATCTGCTCGGCACTGATTTTTTCCTGCAAATCGGTAAGCTGTTTAAACCACCTTGATTTTTCCTCAGCGGGAACAGGGTCGTCCATCTCTGCTGCAGGTGTACCCTTTCTCGGTGAATAGATAAAGGTAAAGAGTGAGGTTGCCTTAACCTCTTCAACAAGTGAAAGTGTTTCTTTAAACTCATCATAGGTTTCACCGGGAAATCCGACAATAATATCACTTGTGATTGAAAGCTCATCGCCCATAAGCTCTTTCGCATAATTAATGAGCTCAAGGTATTGCTCTCGTGTATAATGCCTGTTCATTGCTTTGAGCACTCTATTGCTGCCGCTCTGAAACGGCAGGTGAAGATGCTGTGCAACCTTATCACAGGATGCCATTGTTTCAATAAGCTCCTTAGTGCAGTCCTTAGGGTGACTTGTCATAAAGCGAATTCTAAAATCACCGTCAAGCGAGTTGAGTTCACGCAAAAGCTCTGCAAATGTGACCTGAGGAAACAAATCCTTGCCGTAAGAATTCACATTCTGCCCTAAAAGAGTAATTTCCTTATAACCCTGTTCAACAAGCTCCTTGAACTCATTTATAACATCGGCCTTTTCTCGGCTGCGTTCTCTTCCGCGCACATACGGCACAATACAATAAGAGCAAAAGTTATTACAGCCATACATAATCGGAATCCACGCCTTGGCATCATTGTCACGCTTAACAGGAACTCCCTCGGCAATTGCACCGTCCATATCAGGGATTTCAAAAACCCTTTTTCTTCCTGTTAAAGCCCTATATAAAAACTCCGGAAAACAATGAATAACATGTGTACCGAACACCAAATCCACAAAAGGATATGACTGCTTAATCTTATCAGCAATATGCTTCTGCTGCATCATACAGCCGCAAAGAGCAACCACAGCATCGGGATTTTCGCGTTTATAGCTTTTGAGTGCACCAACATTACCAAACACTTTGTCCTCAGCATGCTCTCTTACAGCACAGGTGTTGAAAATAATCAACTTCGCTTCAAGGCGGTTATCAGTAAAAGTATAACCCATTAAATCAAGCATACCCTTGATTTTTTCACTGTCGGCAACATTCTGCTGACAGCCATATGTAATCACACAGGCTTTTGGCTTTTCGTCATATTTGGCTGAAATGACCGAACTTACTCTTTGCATAAACTGCTTCTGCTTTTCAAGCTCATCTGAACCTATAACTGCTGTTTTTCTTGTAACTTCGCTCATAATCTCACCTCTGATTACACCTTTCCATTATACGGAGAATATTATAACAAAACAAATGCTCATAATCAATATATAAATATAAATAAAATAATAACTTATATTGCGGAAATTATTAACAGAATAGATAGAAATATTGCATTTTTCTGAGTTTAATGATAAAATCATATTACTTCAAATGTACAAATTATACAAAAATACAGGTGATTTTTATGTTGGACAAAAGAGGTGCAGGTGTATTGCTGCACATCAGCTCAATGCCGTCACCCTATGGTGTTGGTGTTTTTGATAAAAATGCAAAAGAATTTATTGATAGCATAGCCGATATGGGCTTTACATATTGGCAGGTGCTCCCCTTCAATCCGCTTGACGGTGCGAATTCACCATACTGCTCACCGTCGGCATTTGCAGGCAATTACCTTTTTATCAACCCTGAAGGATTGAGAGATATGGGGCTTATCAGTGATGAAGATGTAAGTGCCAATTTTTATGCAGATTCACCATATACAGCCGAATATGAATTTGCTGCAAAAAAGCGTCTTGCAACACTCAAAAAGGCTTTTTTGAACATAAACGATGAGCTTGCAAAGGATATAAAGGCCTTTGAGCTGGATAATCCATGGCTTACCGATTACAGCGTTTTTATGGCTGTAAAGGAAGCAGAAGATATGAAACCATGGTGGGAATGGAGCAGCGAGCACGCACATTATTTTGAATGTATAAAGGACATTTATTCATACGAAGAATCCGCTGCTTTCTGGAAATTTGTACAATTTATTTTCTTTAAGCAGTGGTTTGAATTAAAGGAATATGCAAACAAAAAAGGTATTGCTGTTATCGGTGATATGCCGATTTATGTCGCAATGGACAGTGTGGATGTATGGTCAAACCTGCCGATGTTTCTGATTGATGAAAAAACACTCAAGGTTGAAAAGGTTGCCGGAGTTCCGCCTGATTATTTCAGTGAAGACGGACAGCTCTGGGGCAATCCGATATACGATTGGAAGGCTATGGAACAGGACAATTATTCGTGGTGGATTGCACGTCTCGGTCACGCACTGAAAACATATGATACCGTAAGAATTGATCATTTCAGAGCATTTGCATCCTATTGGGCAGTTCCTGCTGATTCTCTTACAGCAAAGGTTGGAGAATGGGTTGACGGACCTAAAATGAAATTGTTTAATAAGGTGTTTGAAACATATCCGAATGCACCGATTATTGCCGAAGATTTGGGCATTTTCGGTGAAGATGTTGTCAAGCTTCTGGAAGATACAGGCTTCCCGGGAATGAAGGTTGTTCAATTCGGCTTCGACCCGAGTTCCGACTCATCACATATGCCACATAACGCAGTGCCTAACAGTATAAACTATGTTGGCACACACGACAACAACACTCTGCTTGGCTGGCTATGGGAGGCAAATGAGGCAGAGCGCAGATTTGCTCTTGATTATGCAGGCTTTACAGGTGATAATTGGGGCGAGGGCGGATATTACAGTCCTTCCTGCAGAAAAATCATTGAAACTGTATGGCAAAGTGCATCAAATGTTGCAGTTATTGCACTGCAGGATATGTGCGGATTCGGCTCTGATGCAAGAATGAATATCCCAGGTGTACCTGAGAAAAACTGGCGTTTTCGCACCACAATGGATACAATCAGAAATATTGATAAGGATTATTTCAGAAAAATCAATTCCCTTTACAGAAGAATGTATCCTGTATTCGGTAAATAACATAAAAACAGCACGATCAAACTAAAATTGACCGTGCTGTTTTTCATGTTAATACCCCCAAGTGAGCAGTTCCCATTCTCCATCTGCAGTTCTGACAAGAAACCATTGCCAATCTTCATACTGTGAATTGGGATTAAAACCTTCACTTTGTGATGAGCCGGCTGATTTAAATGAAGATTCAAATACAACGCATTGACTATAATCTGTATCTGATAAAATATTGCAATAATCAAGATTCCTGCCTGAAATTTCATCCCCGCAATAAGTGACAGTGTAAACCTCTTTAACTGAATTCCAACCACCTATTTCTTTCAGTATAACATCTGCCGCTGCCTGTAAATCCTCTTCAGAATATATTTCGCTTGTACCTAAATCAACTTTAGTATCGGCAATATTATTGTTTAAAATACCGACTGCCTGTCCGCACAGAATCACCGCAAGCAATACGAATACTATAATAAAAAAGTAGGCTTGCGCCTACTTTTTTAATTACTTTCTTCCGTTGTCTCTGCCGGGGTACAGCATGAGCAGCCACCGCCATTATTATCTCTGCTGACAGGGAAAAATTCATCCACAGGGAAATCAATTGACTGGAAGGTCTCACAAGGATTTGATGTGTTACAATTGCATTCTCTTTCAGGGATACAATAATCATATGCCGGGATGAGAAGCTGTGCATCTCGCTCCATCTGCACGATTGAAAACAAACCAAGCGTAACAAGAATTGCCTTTGAGGCACCACAGGACGGCATTGTGTCTTCAATTGAATTGAGAATGGACTGCGGGAAGGATGAACAAACCGATACACAGCAATCACAGCTGTCGCAAATATCTGTTGCAAGAATAACTGGATCAACCGCCTGAACCTTAGCAACAGGATTTGTATACTGCGGTGCTACAGGACAGTCGAGAGCCTCGCTGCAAGGATTTGATACAAACACCTTTACATCGCCATCACTGCCATAAAGGATACATTT
This sequence comes from uncultured Clostridia bacterium, assembly GCA_947176035.1. Taxonomy (GTDB): domain Bacteria; phylum Bacillota; class Clostridia; order Oscillospirales; family Acutalibacteraceae; genus Eubacterium_R. Next base: position 20,864 of record CAMWPJ010000003.1, read on the forward strand.
TTTATTGAACTGAGCAAAACCGATTGCTACCTGAGGAGTAGTACATGGTGCTGCATAGGTATCAAATCTCAGTCTGAAATAAAAGGTAATATCAACACTGTAAAAACCCCTGTTAAACGGCACCTCTTCAACATCAATGCTGACCTCTTCAATTGTGCAATCACGTGTTTTTATCGTTACAGCCTCGTCAATCAGACGCTGGCTGCGTGAGAAAAATGTAACCCTTAAATCTTCCAGACAGTCTTTGCTTACACAGCTATCAAAAATTCGCTTCGTATCAATACACACTGCCTCATTTATTCGTCTTTCACCTGTGTCAAGGATAGGATTATCAGGCATAACAAAACTCCTTCATAAAATATTGAAATAGGGCGGCAAATGATTAAATAAACATTTTTATTAGTCAACTGCTACCTTTAACTTCAGTATCATACTATGAAGGAGTTTTTGAAATGTTAATATAAAATTATACTTTTATTGTAAAGTTTTAAAAAATTAATTCTTTAAAAAGCAAAGCTTAAGTGCCTTTGACTCCACCTTAAAATTAACCTCACTGTAGTCAAAGTTTTCACCATCGCAATTGCCCAGAAGCCTGTTACCGTCAACAGACCAGATTCGTCCACTTGTTATATAGCCGGATTCAATCTGCTTAATCTCATCAATTTTTCCTGCACTATATTTTGGAATAAGCGGAGGCGCTTGATGCAGCTTAATCGGATGACAAAGTGCAAAATCCAGAAGTCCGTCATCAAGCTTTGAATTCGGAGCAGGACAAAATCCACCACCGTAATAGCTTGCATTGCATATTGCAAACAAGGTATAATCCAGCGGCTCTTGCTGAATTTTATATTCTTTACCGTCCTTATCAATACAATTCAAATCAACATTAAGCTGATAATCAAGCGAACTGCACATTACAGGTACAATTGCAAGATTATATGCCTGATGTCCTAATGAAGGCACCTTTGCCGCAAATTTTCTGCCAAGAGTCTCTACCTTTGTATCAAGACCATAGCTCATAACATTGATACATTTCTCACCATTATAATCAATAAGGTCAATAGGTTTGACATCATATTTTATATTACCATTATAAAAACCAAACGCTTTAATAACATTTTCAACATTGATTTTTTTAGTGCCGTAAATTTTCTTGGCAAAATCGTTACCGGTGCCAAGAGGTAAAATAAGCATAGGTGTATCGGTATGGGCAAGTCCGTTTGCAATTTCGTGAACTGTGCCATCACCTCCACAGGAAACAATTACACAATCCTTACCGTATTTTTGAGCATAGTTGTGGGCAATGTTTTTTGCATCGCCTTGGCAATGTGTTTCCTCAATAATCATATCATCTTCAATAAGACGAAATGTTGATTTAATTCTTGAAAAAAGCTTTTGCTTGTCATCATGTCCCGCAATGGGATTAACCACAAATATGTACTTCACCTTTAACTACTCCTCTTATGTATGAAAAACAATTAAATTACTCTTGCTCCGCCAACAGGTCTAATAATCAAAACGTGGCAGGATCCGTCACCGAATACTGCATCCATCGTATTCTTGTACTGTTCAAGGCTGTCGTTAGGAACAAAAGCCTGAATTGTACCTGCAAAACCACCGCCGTGAACGCGCCATGCACCCTTGCCCTCAAGCAACTGCTGGCTGATGCAAAGTGCAAGTGACAGCTTTTGTTCAGTAGGATTATTCGGTGTAAATACATTCTGATTATATAAATAGGATGAAAAACCAGACTCAGTAATAATCTGCTTGAAGGAATCAAAATCATTACTTTCGAGCGCTTTGATTGCCTTCTCAACCCTTGTATTTTCATTATAGAAATGAGTTGCACGAAGGAGTGCACGATCATTCACCTTGCCGACAAGCTGAGGAATCGCACCGAAAAATTCATCTGGACTTATTTCTCTTAAAACGCTTTTGCCCATAGCCTGTGCAACAGACTCCATCTCACCTCTTACAGCAGCATAATCATCTGTAAGGTCGCTGTGATTACCGTGCGTATCAACAATGCAAAGACTATAGCCTGATTTTGCAAAATCAAAGTCAACCTTTTTAATAACAGGATTTTCAGTGCTCTCAAAATCTATTGTAACAAATGTACCAACCGATGATGCCATTTGATCTAGAAGACCTGAAGGCTTACCAAAAAATACATTTTCACTGTACTGTGCAGCCTTTGCAATTGTTACTGCATCAATATTTCCATCATTATAAAGATGTGAAATAACAGTACCCAAAAGCACCTCAAATGCCGCTGATGATGAAAGACCTGAACCACCCATAACATCACTTGTTGTGCAGGCATCAAAACCACCGATTTCATAACCATATTTTTTTAGTCCTGCTGCAACACCCTTAATCATTGCCGATGATTTTCCGTAATAGCTCTCATCAGGTGTAAGGTCTGACAAATTAACCTTATTGGGGGAATGACCCTCAGATTTTTCATTGATAACGTTATTGTCATTTTTTGCTGCAACAGCAATAGCATCAAGATTTATTGATGCTGCAAGCACCTTGCCGTTATTATGGTCGGTATGATTACCGCAGATTTCTGTTCTGCCGGGTGCACTGAGAAGCATTACATCTCTGTCATCACCATAAAGCTCTTCAAACTTTTTAAGTGTTTTTATGTATCGCGGTTTCTGAGTCTCAACAGCAGAGTCATTAACATAAACTGCTTTCAGTTTCGAATCAAGTTCACCGCTTTGAATTTTTGCGATAATTTCTGAAGGTCTCATAATTATTCTCCTTATATTTTAAATACATTATAATACTATTTTATATTTTTCCTTTTCGGAATAAATCAGAAGCGTCTGATTCATCTGCTTTGATTTTATACCGTAGAATATATTGAATGTAAAAACCGAAATACAAGTAAATGCAACAATAATCATCAGCAATACAATAAACTGCACTGAAAACGGATTATAAATTGCAGAGCCGATTTTAGTGTAAATAAACAATCTCGGTGCAAATCCAAGAATACTAAGGCAAGTATAATAAACAAAATCATACTTCATTGAACCATAGTATTTAGACACCATACCAAGCGGTATTGACGGCACAAGACGCGATACAAAAAGTACATACGGATTACCGTTGCCTTTAAATTGTATCCAATCCCTTACAAAATGGAGCTGTTTTATACCTAAAATCATACCGGTCCAGCCACCGCCGATAAACTGTCCCTCAACATACTTTACAGTAAAAAAGAATACACAGAATACTAGATTGATGATAACAGCCTGCGTTATCGGGAAAACAATGCCTGAAATAACACACAAAAAGCCCATTGGTATCGGAAGCTGGCACTTTGCAATATAAAGTGCAAATATGCAAACAATAATTTCAATATCAGAATCAAGATTAACTATAGCATCATCAATCTGATTAAGCCAGTTTATCAGTGTATCAAATCTGATTTCAAGCTTTGAATGATTATACAGCACGATTGAAAGAAAAACCAAAAGTGCTGTCATCACAAGAAGAGTGACTAAGGATATTAAATTTGTCTGATGGCGTTTTTGCTGTTTCACAAGGTCATCTCCAAATAATAATATGTTTAACGACTTAAGCTTAACAAGGATAAATCATTTATACATCCTTGTTTTCAGTATTTATCTGCTTTCAAAAAAGTTACCTAAAAATTCAAACTCAGGCAGTTCATCATATAGAGCACACATCAAATCAAGGGTTGAATTGTCCCTTACAGAGCCCATAACATCAACATAAAAATGATAGTTGAAATCCTGATTCTCAATAGGTCTTGACTCAAGCTTTGTAAGGCTGAGACCTGCCATTGAAAATCTGCCGAGCACACGGTAAAGCGAGCCTGTTGTATGCGGTGCAGAGAAAATCAATGAAATCTTATCTGCATTATCATCAATAATCAGCTCTTTTGAAATAACAATAAATCTTGTTCTGTTATTATTATTATTCTGCACATTACGTTTTAAAATCTTTAATCCGTATTTTTTTGCAGCAAGTTCTGAACAAATAACAGCAATATCGTTTTTATTGCTTTCTGCAACAAATTTTGCTGCTGCAGCGGTATTTGTGAAGTTAATACCTGTAAAATCAAAATTCTTTAAAAAGTTATTACACTGTGAAAGTGCCTGAGGATGAGAATAAACATCACTTATATCCTCATATTTTGTTCCCTCTTTTGCACACAGGCAATGCTCTATCTTTAAATCATATGCACCAACTACATAAAATCTGTACTTCATTATAAGATCATATGATTCATGAACTGAGCCTGCTGTTGAATTTTCAACAGGAATAACACCAAACTTAGCCTCACCTTTATTTACAGACTCAAACACATCCTCAAACTGCTTATAAAATTTAACAGGAGAATCAGGAAAAAGCTGCTTTGCCGTAACACCGCTGTAAGCACCATCAACACCCTGACAGGCAACAGGCTCACCATTTGCAGTCAGCTTACCTGTGGTCATTGCATTTGTAATTGTATCTCTAAGCACCTTGCCGCCGCCTATAATCTTGTGCTGAAGAGCTCTTGAAGCATCCATAGTAGCTGAAAAAACGGTCTTTATTGTATCACCCTGTGCACCGCATTTTTCTGCAACATTATCAAGTATCTGCTGTTCTCTCTCAGCATTGAGTACAGGTATACCTCTTTCAACCTTATATTTTGCAACCTGTTCGGATATACTCATTCTCTTCAAAAGAAGAGGTATCAGCTGCTCATCTATACTATCAATTTCTTTTCTGAGATCTAATAAATCCATTGTCAAATAAAATTCCTTTTTCTAATTTACATCATCATATCAAGCAAGCCGAAAGCAATTGCCGCTTCAACAACAGGCACTGCACGTCCGACAATACAAGGGTCATGCCTGCCTTGTATCACAAGTGTTTCCTCCTGCATAGTCTGCAGATTAACACTCTGCTGAGGCTGTGAAATTGACGGTGTCGGCTTAATTGCAACACTTACTACAAGAGGAGCTCCACTTGTCATACCGCCGAGAACACCGCCATTATTATTTGTTTTAAGTGCAACCTTTCCGTTTTTGATGCAGTAAGCATCATTGGCCTGTGAGCCTTTCATCTCGGCAAAATCAAACCCTGCGCCAAACTCAACGCCCTTTACGGCAGGAATACCGAAAAGAATCGAAGAAAGCTGACTCTCAACTGTTGAAAAAATATTTGCACCAAGTCCTACAGGCAATCCAATGGCAGCACATTCAATTATGCCGCCTACACTGTCCTGTTTCATTCTCGCTTCTTCAATTACCTCTCTCATTTTTTTCTGAGCCTGAGAGGAAATTGTTGAAAACGCAACTGCTGAAAGCTTATTCAACTGTTCAGCCGTTATGTTATTTTTATCGAACATTTCGTCCTGCACACTGCCGATTTTTGCAATGTGAGCACCAACCGTTATTCCCTTTTGGGCAAGCACCTGCTTTGCAACAGCACCTGCAAAAACAAGCGGTGCCGTAAGCCTTCCGCTGAAATGACCGCCGCCGCGGATATCATTGTTCCCATCATATTTTACATAAGCCGGATAATCACTGTGTGACGGACGAGGAACTGTCATCAAATTAGAATAATCGCCGCTCTGCGTATTTGTATTTTCAATAACCATTGCAAGCGGTGCACCTGTCGTTACATTATCAAGCACACCCGAAATAATATTCGGAATATCCTTTTCAAGACGAGGGGTTGAGGTCTTATCCTTACCCGGTGCACGCCTTGACATATCAACATATATTTTATCCATATCAAGCTTGATTCCGCTCGGCAGTCCATCAATAACACAACCTATCGCTCTGCCGTGGCTCTCTCCGAAGATAGAAAGCTTAATATTTTTACCGAATTCAGAGGACATCTGCCCTACCCCCAATTCTGTTATAATCTTCAAAAAATGATGGATATGATTTATTAATGCTCTGTGCATCATCAATCATAGTTTCACCATTCAATAACAAGCCAGCAATCGAAAAAGCCATAACAATCCTATGGTCATTATAGCCTTTAAGCTGTGCACTGTGCAGTGGAGTACCACCGTTTATAATCATACCATCTGCAGTTTCGGTAACGTCCGCACCAATCAGCTTGAGATTTTCAACTACACTCTCAATCCTGTCCGATTCCTTATATCTTAATCTTTCAGCACCCTGAATAACCGTCTGCCCTTCGGCAAATGCAGCAAGTACGGCAATAATCGGTACTAAATCAGGGATATCCGTTGCATCAACTACAGTGCCCTTAAGTACACTTTTTACACATCTTACGCTATCATCATTTATTTCAAGCTGAACACCGAATGAAGCGAGAACATCAAGTATCGCTTTATCGCCCTGTGTGGTATTCATATCCAGACCGGACACAGTAACATCGCCGCTGATTGCACCTGCAACAAGAAAAAATGCCGCCTGTGACCAATCACCCTCAACAACATAGTCGAGCCTATTATATTTCTGATTTCCATGTATGAGATAGCCAAAATCAGTTTCCATAACCTTAACACCAAAATCATTCATCACCTTAACTGTCATATCCACATAAGGCTTAGACTGCAAAGAGGTTTTAAGAATGATTGCACTGTCTCCCTCAAGCACGGAAAGTGCTAATAGCAGACCTGTAATATACTGGCTGCTGACATCACCTGACACCTCATAGCTGCCGTTTTTAAGCTGACCGCTTATTTCCATTGGCAACGTTCCGTCACACTTTACAGACACACCGTGAGCAGGAAGAAGGTCAAGATATTCACCTATAGGTCTTTGCGGCAATCTGCCTTGTCCTGTAAATGTTACTGCCTTTCCAAGTGCGGCAGCGACAGGAATCATAAAACGCAGTGTCGAACCGCTCTCAATACAATCAAGCACATCATCATGATTTTTAAGTGCTTCAATAACCTCTACAGTCGCTCTCATATCGTTCGAATCTATAATAGGCGTAACATTTCCCTCTCCGGCAAGAAAAGAGCAAATCAACGCCCTGTGAGCCGCTGATTTTGACGGTGGGATAATAACCTCACCTTTCAGATGCGAACTGTTAATTTTAACTATGCTCATTAGATTTTATACTCCGAAAATTTTTGGTATATCTAAATTATCAACAGGCCGGATAAAGCTATCCCCTATACAACTGAGCATTGCAAATTTGATGCCCTTGCCTGTTCTCTTTTTGTCGGCGCTCATAGCACCTACAATATCCGCTGTGCTGTGAGTGTCCTCTGTTTTGAGATTGTATTTTTCAAGCAATGCTGTAATTTTATCAGCAGTCCCCTGCTCCGTTATTCCCATATTTTCACCGACACGGCTTATCATAACCATACCGATACCGACCGCCTCACCATGGCTCACCGTCTCAAAATTCCACAGCTTTTCGATTGCATGACCACAGGTATGACCAAAATTAAGAAGTGCCCTTTCCCCATGCTCTTTTTCGTCATTCTCAACAACCTGACGTTTGATATCGACACACTCAAAAATCATATCCTCAATAAAATCCTCTGCATTTTCATTGGTAAGTCTATCGAAAAGTGGCTTAGATTTAATACAGCCGTATTTTATTACCTCACCCATACCATCACTGAAAAAATGAGGTGTAAGCGTATCAAGCACATTAGGATCAATAATTACAAGCTCAGGCTGATGAAATGCACCGCAAAGATTTTTACCCTGCGGCAAATCAACACCCGTTTTGCCGCCTACTGAGGAATCAACCTGTGAAAGCAAGGTTGTAGGTATCTGTACAAATTTAATACCGCGCAAATAAATTGCAGCAGCAAAGCCGGCCATATCACCGCACACACCACCACCAAGAGCCACGACACCATCTGTTCTGGTAAGACCCTTATCAGCCATGAACTCAACCATATCAACAACAGTGGATGTAGTTTTTGAGCTCTCTCCGGCAGGAAATATATATGTAAACACCTCATAGCCCTGCTCTTCGAGCTGTACTTTAATACCATCGCCATAGATAGGATAAACATTAGTGTCGCTTATAAGTGTAATTTTATTGCCTAGCAGAGTATTTTTTATAAGCTCACCTGCTCTAGCGAGTAAGCCCTTTTCAATCAATATATCATAGCTGTCGTTAACATTGACAGTCAGCTTTTTCATTAGCCGATCTCCTCCTTGATTCTATTGCCTTTTTCCATTAAATCATGCAGGGCCTGCGAATCACCATTAATTATATTATACTTAAATTTCATAAGGTTTGATACAAGATCATCGATTTCACGCACAAGTGGTTCCTTATTATCAATGAAAAGCTCTGTCCACATATCCGCATTAATTCGTGCAACACGACTAACATCACGATAGCTGCCTGCAGAATAGCCCGCATGGTATGGAGCTAACGGAGAAAGAACATATGAGCATGCAAGCACATGTGCAATCTGAGAAGTAAAGGCAATCATTTCATCGTGATGCTCGGGCGTGGTAACAACAGTACGCGCAAAACCCATCTCCTGTGCAAGACCAACTAAGGCATCCGTTTTATTTCGCGGTGTACTATCAAAAGGAGTGCAGATAAATGACGCATTATCAAACAGCGTAGCAAGTGCATTATCATAGCCACTGACCTCGCGTCCTGCCATCGGGTGAGCACCAATAAAATAAAAATCTAAATTTTCCTTCTCAAGCTCACGGCAAATTTTTGTTTTGATGCCACAGGAATCGGTAACAATGCTATGCTTTTTAAAAAGATCCCTATGCTCTAAAACAAAAGGAACAATTGCCTCGGGATAAAAGTTAATAACGGTAACATCAGCCTGTGGAATAAGCTCATCAAGTGTTCCTGTTTTATCAATAACACCATCAGCAAGAGCACGGACAGAAACCGATTCAGTTCTGTTCCACCCAAGAACTGTATGTTTTGTATTCTTTTTCAGTGTCTTAGCAAGGCTTGCACCAATCAAACCGAGACCGACAATTAAAATATTCATATATGCACACCTACAGAGATAATAATTATATTTATAATAATATATAACTTATAATATGTCAAATAACAAAAGGGTTAAAATGAAATAATTTATTTTTTGTTTATTAATTAAATTTTTAAAAGCAAAATGTAAAATGCAAAACTTTGCAAGAAAAAAGGCTATGGATTTCTCCATAGCCTTTTGTTCGTTTATTATTGTTGAATCAACCTAATATTAGTCAAAAAATCCATTCAAGTCGAAATCATCACCATCGCCGAGATCAGGATTTCTGCCATTATCGTCACCGCCGATATCAGATGTCATAACTACATCCCTTGTTGGGAGAGCATAATTACGGATTTCAACAACTGGTTCTTCATAAAACTTTTTCATAATTACCATTCTCCCTTCTTAGAATTCTGCTACGCCTGTTAATGACTGTGAATAAATTGTATTTATTGTGCCGTCAGGCATTTCAACAATTGCATATGCAGCATACTTAACTGTCATATCGCTTGATGTCTTAATATTGATTACAAACTGATTATCACCGATAAGTCTGGATACCTTCATACGATTAACGCCATTGGTGCCGACATTTTCAAGTTTGAGATTAGCTGCTTCATTCTTTGATACAAGGAAACCAGCCTCAACAAGCTTGTAGTTTTCAGGAATAGCAACTGAACCGATTAATGAGAACTTAGCAGGTGAACCATCTGCACTTGTAATAGTGAATACATCCTTAACTGCATTTACTACAGGAGTAAGAGCAGGAATAGAGATTGTGCCATAATAGTCATCATAAATACCAAGAACCTTACTACCCTCTGCATCTACAAGGAAATCCTGCCAATCTTCATTAGCCTCACCTGTATTAGTAGTTGATTCTCTGATAATCATTTCATAATCATCATATGTGAGAGCTGTGATACCATAGTACATACCATCAACATCAGAAGGTGCAAACTCATATGATTCACAAGCATAGAAAGAGTAACTTGGACCGTATGCTACGATTCTGTGCTCACCATCCCATGTATCGTCATAATCTCTCATAGAAATTACCCAACAATAAGCATCAGGATTTGAAAGCTCAACAAGTTCATTATAATCAGCGATATACTGAGTATAATCTTCGCCCTGCCATGCGTCAAAATTCTCAAAGTAATCAATTGTGAAGGTATCAGCTGTCTGTGCTGTGTAATTAGCAACGATAGTTGTGTCAGCGTCTACAGAGATTGTTGCACCTGGAGCAATACCATTGCTGTAGCCTGCAAAGTTATAGAAAGCATATGCAGGAGCAATTGGCATCTTAACTGTACCGTCTGTATACTGAACGTCAAATACTCTAAGCTTTCCGCTGCCGTCGCCAAGATCAGCTACAAACTTAACAACAAAACCTGCGTCGTCTGACTGAGCCTTAGCTGTTGTAAGCGCTGTGTTACCCTTAACAACAAAGCCGATTGATGTGGCAGTAAGCATATATTTAGCTGCTGTGAAGTTATTCTCACCTCTTGAAGGAGCAGCATAACTATATGACCAAGCAACGTTTGTAAGCTCTGGGAAGCTTGTATCAATATCAATTCCCTTATGGAGATTACCTTCGCTGTCTGCAACTACAGCCTCACCGTATTCAGCAGTACCGATTACAGCACCATTAACCTTAATTTCATAAATTCTTCTGCCATTGTTCATTACTTCTCTGATAGCAGCATCAAGCTCTGTCTGATTATCAAATGTAAGAGCAGAAACTGTAACGTCATCAAGAGATACAGTAGTTGTATAAGCAAATGATGCATTATAAGCATCTTCATCTAAAGAAGCCTTTGCTAAAGCCTTTGCTGCATCTTCGCTGAGCTGTGCAGGTACAAGACCGTCAATAATAGCAGTTAATCTAGCTGTTTCAGCATCAATAGCACTCTGAGATGTTGCCAAAACATTACCCTTGTCATCTGCTGACATAAAGAAGTAAGTCATAGCCTCAACCTCAGCCTTAATTGCATTAAGAGCAGATAATGAGTAAACAGCTGCAGGAGTATTAATCTTAGTCTTAAGAGCCTCTTTTGCTGCTTCAAAGTTAGTGAAATCAGCAAGGTTAAGTGACTCATCATACTGTGCTGTATAGGTTTGCTTAGCAGTTACCTTAGTGTTGAGCAAAGTATCCATATCTACATCAGGAGCCCAACCCTTGAATGTATAATTCTTTGTTGAATCAGCTGAAAGATAAGAATCAACTGTCATGCAAGCATTCTGAACAGCAGTTGTGTAAGCTGTTGTTTCGCCAAGCTCTGAAAGGTTGCGGTCATCGTCAAGATAGTGGTTATACAATACAGTAACAACTGTTGTTCTATCAGTACCATCAGCATTCTTAGCTACGAATGTGAGCGGAATTTCAAGAGCATTATAAGCATTCCAAAGTGCAGTATATCTCTGCTGGCAAAGACCAACTACACCTGCCATAGCCATATTAGGATCGATTGCCTTGTTAGCCTCTGACAATGCAGAAGTGAACTTAGTCCATGAATCCTGTGTGAAATTAACTGAGTAAGGAAGAAGCGCATTACACTCATTGATAAGGTCAACAAGATATGATACGTCAATTACTGTTACTGCTGACTGAATAAGCTTACCTGCATAATCGCCGTCAGGAACTGATGCCATATACTGATATCCGCCCCAAGCAGCCTGTGGCTGTGTGTGGAAGAAAGTTGTTGCACCAAAGTAACCGTCAAGCATATAGTCCTTTTTGGTTGGCTTAGTATCAGCTGAAAGCTGCTTCTTTTCAGTAGCATCAAGGCTGATTGAAATATCACCTGTAAGTGTGATTGATGCATCACCCTTATTAACAGGCTGAAGCTCAATTCTACCTGTAAGGTCACTATCAGCACCGCCCTGACCCTCAGTAGTTGCGAGAGCAGTTGTGATAAGCGGTGAATTCAAATCAGTGATTTCTGTTCCGTCCGGAGCAGTACCAACTCTGGTTTTTCTGTTGTTATACTGATTTGATACTACAAAATTAGAAAGCGCAAAGTTTACTGTTTCACCATTTGATACAACATCCTTAGAAAGACAGCCTGCAGCCAATTCTTTCTGTGCATCTGTAAGAGATGGGTTTGTATATGGAGGGAACATATAGTTCTTAGAAACTAATTCTTGTGATTTTGTATTAGGGTCAGCATTGATAGTAATACTATCAAGTGCATTAAGATACTTATCAATATTATTATCAATATTAATTCTGTACTCAACACTTGCATTACCATAATTAATTGTAGCAGCATCGTGAGTTGTTCTCAGAACATATGTTAATTCAGGATAAGTAAAATCTGTATTATAATAGTAAGATGAATTCTTATTGTAGTTAAGAGAAATCGTATCAGTAGATGTTGTCTTAAGAACATGACCATTCTCTGTATCAAGAAGAGGTGCAGCAAGATTTGTATAGGTAACTGCAACCTTCTCAGCAATAGCTGCATAATTACTGCGCTGTGCAGCATAGTCTGTATTTACTACAAGCTTGCCTGATTTATCAGCTACAATTTCAAACTGAAGAGAAAGGTTTTCAAGTGACTCCTTATACTCTTCAGCAGCATTTACGGCTGACTTAAACTCAGCATAACCTGAATAATTCTCTTTTCCGGCAGCAGCCGCTTCAAGTGCTATTGCAGTATTAATTGAATACTTACCCTGTGATGTAGTAACAATAGCATCAGGGCTGAATCTTAATGCTTTGATTGCTGAAATAACCTGGAATGCATAGTCATCAACTATATTCTGATTATGATTCTCATCATTTAATGCAGAAGCTGCATCCTTGTAAGAATCTGAAGTACCTGCATCATTTGGCCAAACTGTTGACTTAGCCTCTTCAATCAGTTCAACGATAGCTGCTGTTGAATCGGCTGTAAACATATTGGTCCATGACTCGTAAGTGTCAATAGCAAGCTCGAGAATCTCAGTATCAACTTTAACTTCATTTGTCAAAAGCTTATAATCTGAAAGCTGCTTTGCAATTGTTTCAGCAAGACCGGGAGAAGTGTAGTCATAATCTATAACATCGTTCATAACCTTCTGAGCCTGCTGCCAAAGAGCAATAAAGCCACTCCATGAATCTTCGGTATAACGATCGTTGTTTTCACCATTGCCATAAGCAGGTAAAAGCTTATTCATAATACCACGAAGAGTTTCATACTTCTCACTGTCTGTTTTTATTTCATTATATTCAACATCATGGTCTACAACATCAGAAGCATCCTGCATCTTTGCTACAAGAGACTGCATATTGGTTATACAAGCTGCATAACCATCCTTTGTACCATTCGCAAAATCAGTGTTAGGATCATAGCTTGTAGCTGCCTTCATTGCCTCAAAATACTCTGCAAGACCACCCTCGCTGTAATCAGCAAGCTCTTTGCCCTTTACCCAATTGTAGTAAACAGCAATTTTATCAGCAAGAGTTTTGTAGTTGATAACACGGATTGTTGCGTCACCTGTAGTAACAATGTTATTATCTGACGCATCTTGACCTGTACAGAAATACCAATTGATACCGCTGTACTCCTGTGAATAATCAGAAGTAGGAGCTTTTACAAGCTGAAGTACGTTTGCAGAATAGTTATTATAACCATTAGTGTAAACATAGATAGTGGTATTAGTTTGGATCTTACTTAAAAGCATATCCGTACGATGTTCGGCAGAATTACCGCCGGTAGCCTGGAATCCTGTTGCTTTATTATATGATGGTGAATACGTATTACGCGACCACTGCCAATTCCAATCCTGTGTGGTACCATATACCTTAGAGTCATCAGCATTTTTTCGAAGATAATTCGGATTACTACCGTTATTGTAGATTGTATTATCGGTATATGAGCCGTTATGCCAATAGCCGGTCAGCTGGAAAGAATCATGATCTGCAGAACCATCAGCTGTTGCTGTAGGATATGCAGAATAAACATATCTTTTTTTGCCTGATGTAAGATAACCACTCATCATAACAGGTATCTTAGCATCTGTCTGTCCGTCATAAAGAAGAACAGGACTTGCAGAATAAACAATATTACATCTTACGTCTGCAACAGTATTAACACCCAGTTCTGTTGCCTGTGGATGATAAAGGATATTGCTGAAGCCGATACCTGCATGCGCTTTCATATCATCTTCAGTAGAGTTAGCAAATGCAGGAATAACATTAGCTGTCATTTTGCCGGTGTAAACAGTCATAGCGTCCATAGCAGCTCTGAGCTGTGAAGCAGCATTCTCGGCAACTGATTTGTCAGCAGTACCGTAAACATAAGCATCAAAAGCTTTCTGAGCATCAACATACTTTGCATATGCTGTTGTAGCATCAGCATAAATAACATCTTCGTGGAGTTTTGCTTCGAACTCGTCCATTGCGTCATACAAATCCTTTGCATAGCTATCGAGAGCTGATACATTAAGGTCAGATGAAGACACATCAGCAAATGCTGAAATTGCCATCAACGGAACAGATGTAACAATCATCAATGCAGCAAGAACAACAGACAAAATTCTTTTTGAAAGTTTTGTTTTCATTGAATAAATTACCTCCTAATTTAGTTTGCCCCATAATAGTTGAACTGCTTTGACGGCGCACAGCTTCTGACCAGGGATAAAACCCGAAAGCCGCAGATACCGAAAGTCCTGTTCAAAATTGAAGGACATTTTTGGGGCAAAATGGGTAAAAAATGCCCATAAACCCTATTTATACGAATTAATAATATCATATATAAAATAGGTTGTCAACGCATTTTGTGAAATAAATGGCAGGATTTTATTTACAAAATATTTACAAATTTGTTAATAGACAAAAGCAGCAAATCAGGTGCATTTTAGAAGAAAATTTAACCATTTATGTATACATATTATATATATTACATAGGGGAAGTAACAAAGTTTATTGTAAAAATATACAATATAATTGCATAATTGATGTTGTTTTTGAATAGTTATACAAAGTTGATAAAAAGGGTTGAAAATAGTGTTAAGTATTATTATAATGGTATACAGTTAGAAATAAAAAACCATTTTTAAGGAGATATTATTATGGCAAAGGAAATTAAAAAGGTTGTTCTTGCCTATTCAGGCGGACTTGACACATCAATCATTATTCCATGGCTTAAGGAAAACTACAACAACTGCGAGGTAATCGCTGTATCAGGTGACGTTGGACAAGGCACCGAGCTTGACGGACTTGAAGAAAAGGCTATCGCAACAGGTGCATCAAAGCTTTATGTTCTTGATTTAAAAGACGAATATGTTGAGGATTATATTTGGCCTTGTCTCAAAGCAGGTGCTGATTACGAGACATATCTGCTTGGCACATCACACGCTCGTCCATGCATTGCAAAGGGACTTGCTGAAATCGCAATCAAAGAGGGTGCGGATGCAATCTGTCACGGCTGCACAGGCAAGGGCAATGATCAGGTAAGATTTGAGCTTACACTCAAGGCGTTTGCTCCACAGATGGAAATTATTGCACCATGGAGAACATGGGACATTAAGTCACGTGAAGAGGAAATCGACTATGCTGAGGCACACAACATTCCTCTTAAAATAAACCGTGAGACAAACTATTCCAAGGACAAAAACGTATGGCATCTTTCACACGAAGGACTTGATCTTGAGGACCCTGCAAACGAGCCAATGTATGCAAAAGAAGGCTTCCTTGAGCTTGGTGTTGCTCCTGAGCAGGCACCCGACGAGCCTACTTATGTTACAGTCCATTTTGAAAAAGGTATTCCTACCGCTATCGACGGTGAGGAAATGAAAGCACTTGCTATTGTTGAAAAGCTCAATGAGCTTGGAGGCGCTAATGGTATCGGTCTTCTTGACATTGTTGAAAACCGTCTTGTTGGTATGAAGAGCCGTGGTGTTTATGAAACACCGGGCGGTGCTATCCTTTACAAGGCTCACGAGCTGCTTGAAATGATTACACTTGATCGTGAGACATCACATTACAAAAAACTTGTTGCTCAGAAATTCGGTGAGCTTGTATACAACGGCTTATGGTTTACTCCGCTCAGAGAGGCACTCTCAGCATTCGTTGACAAAACACAGGAAACTGTTACAGGTGATGTTAAGCTTAAGTTATACAAAGGCAATATCATCAACGCAGGTATTACCTCGCCATACACACTTTATGATGAAAACATCGCTTCCTTCGGCGAGGATGGCGGTGCTTATAATCAGGCTGACTCAGCAGGATTTATTAATCTGTTTGGTCTTTCAATCAAGGTTAAGGCACTCCTTGATGCGCAGAGAAATAATAATGAATAATAATTGGTAATGTTGCGGGAGGGGTTCCATCCCCTCCCGCATTGTTTTGAATTTTTCGGGAGGCTCATAGCCGCTCCCTCACACAATATAATCACCAATCTGAAAGGTAAATATATGGCACAGTTATGGAAAGGCAGGTTCAAGAAAGAGCTTGCAAAAGAAACCAACGATTTCAATTCCTCAATAAAATTCGACTGCAGAATGTATGAGGAGGATATCAAGGGCAGCATTGCACATGCAACTATGCTTGGTGCAACAGGCATTATTGAAAAAAGTGAAAGTGACAAAATCGTTCAGGGTCTAAGCGAAATATACAACGACATAAAAACAGGCAAGCTTGCAATTGATATGGAAACAGAAGATATTCACACCTTTATTGAGGGTGAATTAACCGCAAGACTCGGACAGACAGGCAAAAGGCTGCATACTGCAAGATCACGAAATGATCAGGTTGCACTTGACATAAGAATGGTATTGAAAAAGGAAATTGACGAAATCAGCACCAAACTTAAGGAGCTTATAGAGGTACTTTGCACAAAGGCAGAGGAAAACAAAAACACCATTATGCCGGGCTACACTCATTTGCAAAGAGCACAGCCAATCACCTTTGCTCATCACCTTATGGCATACTGCGCAATGCTTTGCAGAGATTTAGACAGGCTTTCGGATGTAAAAAAAAGGATGAATGTTCTGCCGCTCGGCAGCGGCGCACTTGCGGGCACAACATATCCGCTTAACAGAAGTATGGTTGCAGATTTACTAGGCTTTGATGATGTATCAGCAAACAGCCTTGACGGTGTGTCAGACCGAGATTTCTGCATTGAGCTTGCGTCTGCATTATCAATTATAATGGTTCATCTCTCACGATTCAGCGAAGAAATTATAATGTGGTGCAGCTGGGAATTTAAGTTTGTTGAGCTTGACGATGCCTTTTCAACCGGTTCAAGTATTATGCCGCAGAAGAAAAATCCTGATATTGCGGAGCTTGTACGCGGCAAAAGCGGAAGGGTTTTCGGTGATTTAACTGCACTTTTAACCGTTATGAAAGGTATTGCACTTGCATACAACAAGGATATGCAGGAGGACAAGGAAGCAATTTTTGACGCAGTTGATACCGTTAAAATGTGTCTTAATGCTTTCACTCCTATGATTGATACAATGACTGTGCTTAAGGACAATATGCGAAATGCAGCTGCCAAAGGCTTTATCAATGCTACTGACTGCGCCGATTATCTTGTCGGAAAGGGACTCCCATTCCGTGATGCTTACAAGGCCACAGGCGAATTAGTCGCACTCTGCATTGATAAAAACTTAACTCTTGAAACTCTGCCGATTGAAGAATACAAGGCTGTGTGCGATATTTTTGATGAAGAGGTATACACAGCAATCAATCTTGAAAAATGTGTCAATGACAGACTTGTTGTCGGTGGGCCAAGTTCAAAAAGTGTTGATGAACAGATTGCAAGGGCAAGAAAAATAATCGAATAACGAATTTATGCGACAGAATACACAAGCTCTGTCGCATTTTTGTTTAGCACAAGTATATTTTTATTGACTATATTTTATTGACTATAACAAAAAAAGAGAGTATAATGTTTGATGTATAGGCAAAGACAATCAAATCATAATACGTTTTAATTATCTTTGCTTAATAAATTCCGAAAGGTAAGAGCCGTATGAGCTATAAAATAGTTGTTGACAGCTGCTGTGATCTGACAGCTGAAATGAGAGGTTGGGAAAACCTGCAGGTCGTTCCGCTTTCACTAAAAATCGCCGATTACGAAATTTTTGATGACGAAAATTTTGACCAAGATGATTTCATTGCCAGAATGAAGGCTAACAGCGGCAAAGCTAAATCAGCCTGCCCTGCTCCCGATGCTTTTAAACAAGCTTGCGAGGGAGATTACGACGAGGTGTATGTGCTTACTATTACTGACAAGCTTAGCGGCACCTACAACAGTGCTCTTCAGGGTAAAATGCTCTATGAAGAAGAGTTTAACGACAATAAAAAAATCCACGTTTTCAACTCACTCGCCACATCAGGCTTAGAGACAATCGTTGCTCAGGAAATCAAAAAACTTGGTGATGAGGGCAAAAGCTTCGATGATATGGTATCATACATTGAAGACTATATTGAAAATCATACAGGATTGTACTTCTGTCTTGACAGCCTTGATGCGTTAAAACAAAACGGAAGACTTTTTGCACTTGCTGCGGGATTGCTTGAAAAAATACATCTTAAACTGATTTGCAAGGCTAAGGAAGGCAACATCTCACCTCAGGGCAAGGATCTTACAATAAACAGAGCTCTTGTTAAAATGACAAAGCTTATAACAGACGAAGTAGCAGGCAAGGATTTGAGCAATAAAAAGCTTGTTATTACACACGTCTGCTGTAAGGATAGAGCAGAATTCGTTGCAAATAAGATTGCTGAAAGAGCAGCTTTCGGCGAGGTAGTGATACTAAAGACATCAGGTCTTAACTCACTTTACGCATCTGACGGCGGAATAATCGTATCCTACAGCTGTTAATTATGAAATTCTTTTTAAAGAGGTAATACAAAATGGAAATCAAGTACGAATTAACCACAACACCAAAGGTGAAACCGCAAGGCAAACTTGGCTTTGGCAATATCTTCACAGACCATATGTTTATTATGGATTATAAGACAGGTGAGGGCTGGCACAATGCAAGAATTATACCTTATCAGCCGCTTTCACTTGATCCGTCTGCTCTTGTATTCCACTATGCACAGGAATGCTTTGAGGGAATGAAGGCTTACAGAACACCTAATGGTGAGGTTCAGCTTTTCAGACCCGAAAAAAATGCTGAAAGAATGCAGTCAACACACAACAGACTCTGCATCCCGGAAATCCCTGTTGAGGATTTTGTTGATGCTGTCAAGGCACTTGTAAGTGTTGATAAAGATTGGGTTCCGTCAGAGCCTGATACAAGCCTTTACATTCGCCCATTTACAATTGCAACTGAGGCTGTTCTCGGTGTAAAAGCAGCTGATGAATACAAATTTATCATCATCTGCTCCCCTTCAGGAGCTTATTATGAAGAGGGTATGAACCCTGTAAAGATTTATGTTGAGGACGAGTATGTACGTGCAACTCCCGGCGGTACAGGCTATATTAAGTGCGGCGGCAACTATGCTGCATCAATCATTGCATCAGAAAAAGGTCACAAACTCGGCTATTCACAGGTATTATGGCTTGACGGTGTTGAAAGAAAGTATGTTGAAGAGGTTGGCTCAATGAACATTATGTTCAAGATTGACGGTGAAATTTACACAGCACCTACAGTCGGCACTGTTCTCCCGGGTATCACAAGAATGAGCTGCATAGAGCTTCTCAAATCTTGGGGATACAAGGTTAATGAAACAAGATTTACAATTGATTTCGTTATGGATGCTGCTAAAAACGGCAAGCTTGAAGAGGTATTCGGTACAGGCACAGCTGCTGTAATCAGCCCTGTAGGCGGTCTTACATATGAGAATGAGACAATTGAAATTAATGATTTCAAAACAGGTGAGCTTACACAAAAGCTTTATGATACACTCACAGGTATGCAGTTCGGCAAAATCGCTGATGATATGGGTTGGATTGTAAAAGTTGACTAATCAAATTAATATACTGAACTAAAGCGGTGCGATGTGGGCATCGCACCCTACAAAATGCTTGCAGCAGTAGGACTCGATGCCCACACCGTGCCGATTTTTTCATCAATTATCGTATATGAGAGTTATTGAATTTAAAATTACAGAAAAAGATAATAATAAACAAATAAAGGATTTTTTGCGTGAATTCGGAGTGTCTGCCACTCTGCTTACTAAACTGAAGCATACCGAAAATGGCATCACTGTAAATGGAAAATTCGCACGAACAATTGACAGCATAACCGCAGGTGATACTCTCGTTATATCAATAGAAAACAGCGGTCATATGCCTGCTAAGCTGACAAGCTGTACTGTTGAAGCAGTGTACAGCGATGATGACCTTTTAATCCTTAACAAGCCGCCTATGATGCCTGTGCACGAAAGCAGAAATCATCAGGGTGACACACTCGCAAATGCAGCCGCCTGCTATATGGATAATGACACAGCTTTTCGTTCGGTATATCGGCTTGACAGAGATACAAGCGGTCTTGTACTGATTGCAAAAAATGAGCTCGCTGCAAGTAAGCTCGCAGGTAAAATAACAAAAGATTATTATGCTGTATGTCAGGGAATATTAAACGGAAGCGGCACAATTAATTTACCTATCAGGCGTCTGAATGACAGCATTATCAAACGTGGAGTATTTGATGACGGAGAAAGGGCTGTAACACATTGGCAGGCAGTAAAAAATACGAATGGCAACACGCTGCTTAAAATTAATCTTGAGACAGGTCGCACCCATCAGATACGTGTCCATTTTTCTCACCTTGGATATCCCCTGCTCGGTGACACGCTTTACGGCAATACCTGCGATAAAATTAGCAGACAAGCATTGCACTGCAAAACCATTTATTTTACTCATCCAATCACTGATGAGCCAATAATTATCGACTGTGATTTCCCGGATGATTTTAAAAAGGCAATGGATTGATAATAATTTCGGAGGAATAATAAATGCCTTCATTTTCAACACATTATATATTTGCAAAAGAGCTGATGCCCCATCTTCAAAGCATCGCTGATTTTCAAATTAATGAAGAAGCTGTACTTTTCGGTACACAAGGGCCGGATATTTTCTTTTTCCATAGAGTCTTTCCATGGACGATAGGCAAAACACTGCGCAAATGCGGCTCAAAACTGCACAGAGCCAAACCCTCCTTACTTTTTGAAAATATGCGTGAATACTGCAAAATATCAAATAAACCGGATATAGCCAAGTCCTATGTCTACGGCTTTCTGCTTCACTATGCACTTGACAGGAATTGTCATCCATATGTATATTCATATCAAAGCAAAATCACTTCAAAAAACAGGTTGACTAATCCCCATACCGCACATAATATAATTGAATTTTCAATGGACACATATCTTCTGCATAAAAGATTAAACATTAAAGAACCATTGAAATTCAAAACTGCCGATACTGTAGGAAACAGCACGACAGTAATATCTGAAATCGGAAAACTTCTTGAATATACAATACCGCGAACAATTAATGAAAAAGTAACATCACAGCAAGCCGAAACAGCATTAAGAGATTTAAAAGTAATACAAAAAATATGCTTTGATCCAACAGGATACAAACGGATACTATTAACGCCACTTGAAATCATTGCCGCCCCTATAAGTGGTAATTTTAAATTTACTGCAATGATGCGTCCAAAAGACTTGGAAAAAGCAAAAAAATATGGTAATATATGTAATAATCAATGGAAATCACCTTACAGCAATGAAATCAGAACGGAAAGCTTTGAGGCCCTATTCGAGCTTTCAAAAAAAGATGCAGTACAAATGCTGACAAAATTCATTAAAGGAATTGACTGTAAGGAAATTACTGAAAATAAATCATTTTTAACAGGAGTTGAAGTTGAATGAAAACGATACCAAGCTTTCAGATTGACCACAATATTTTAAAGAAGGGCATTTATATCAGCCGTATTGATGAGGATATCACAACATACGATATCCGTATGCGTGAGCCTAACAGAGAAACTGTTATGACGAATGCCGCTATGCATACAATTGAGCATCTTTTTGCAACATATGTAAGAAACACCGAATTCGGTGATAATATCATTTATTTCGGCCCTATGGGCTGCAGAACAGGCTTTTATTTCCTTACCCGCAGCCTTAGTGACAATTATACAATAGGTCTTATAAAAGATGCTTTTCAGTTCATAGCCGATTATTGGGGTGCTATCCCCGGTGCATCGCCAAAGGAGTGCGGCAACTGCCTTGACCATAACCTCCCGCAGGCTAAGGAGGAATCCAAAGCATTTTTAAATGTAATTAAGAATTGGACTAAGGAAGACCTTAAATACCCTACTGCAGAGGCAGAATAAAAAACAAGCACCCCGAAAAATTACGGGTGCTTGTTTTATCAAAATACATAATATTAAGTAAATCGCTTAATATTATTTGAGGTAAATAAAAATGATATCTACTGAAGATATAAGAAAATATATGCGAAATGAGCTTTTAAACTCAAGAATACAGTTTCATTTAACTCAGGAAGAAATGGCTGAAAAACTCGGCATAAGTCTGCGAAACTACATTAATCTTGAACACGGGAAAAGCTTAATGTCTTCAATTACTTTAATCAATTATATCAATCACTTAAATAT
>CAMWPJ010000004.1 GCA_947176035.1 uncultured Clostridia bacterium
ATAATATAGTAAGTAATAAAGATAAGATTGATAAAGATAAAAAACGAGCTAAACAGTTGCTTCAGAAAAGAGAAGATTGGACTGAAATCATAAAGAAAAATATCGAGTATGATTACTTTTCTGACAAAGCAAACGAAGATGATGATGACGAACTTATTGAATTCGTAAATTTAGCGGTTGAGGTTATGGTGGATGTTATCACTTCTTCAAAACCGATTACATATATTAAGGGTCAGGAATTTCCTACACAAACAGTTTCAAATCAAATGCAAAAAATTACTTCCTCTCAAATAGAGTATGTTTGGAATTGTATTAAGCATAATACAACCGGAATTAAAAATATTCAGAACTATGTTCTTACTTCACTATATAACGCATTTAACAGTGAAAGTTTATATTGGCAACAAGTTGTTAATCACAATCATCCTGAATTCTCATAACAAAATATAATTTGATTTTATGTGCAAATCTCAAAATCGTATAATTGAAATTATATATTACTTATGCTACTATTATGGCAAGGAGGTAATATTTATGAAATCAGTTTTGTTTAACATATTAAAATCAATTTTGACAGTTGTAAAATTTGTTTTTGTAATTATCGGAAGTATAGGAGCTTTTTTATCAGTGCTTTTATTGCTATTGTGCATATTTGGTCTATTGTTAAATGCAGTTATAGGTGGTTGGGACAAAGCATTTGATTTAACACTTATGCCACTGTTAGTAAGTTTAGGTGCAGTATTCGGATTTTCAATACTACGTGCTCTTGGAACTTTAGGTAATGATAAATGATACAAAAGGAGGAAGATTTATGAAAAAGAAAATATTAGCCATTATCGGCATAGGAATTATTGCTACAACAATGCTTGCAGGATGCAGTTCAAAGGATGTTGACGCTGATGCAACGTCAAGTACCGAATCAACAAGTCAGATTACAACAGTTACAACTACAACAAAACCTGCAGAGAGCACAACCAAACCAACCGAAACAAAGGCTGACACAACAGCACCAGCAAAAGCTCCTGTAAATAAAACTACGGCATATAACACAACACGCAGCACAACAGCTGCAACTACAGAAAAGCTAACGACTACAGAACCAACAACTGAGTCCGAAACAGATCCGCCAACAGAAGCACCTACCGTTAAAAATGTATCTGCATCTGAGGTACAAGCTCAGGTTAATTCATATATTCGCAGCAAGGGATATACGGTTGACAGTTCACTCAGACCTGATAATGCTGGATGGAGTGGAAAAATTTCAAGAACTCAAGAAGCTTTAAATAACGGAAGAACATTACAATTATGTAAAGAATATGTAGATATTGAAATTTCAAACGGATACGATGGAATGACATTATATTGCTATTATGATAACAGCTCATTTTACATTTTGTATCTATAATCCATAAAACACAAGTTAATAACTCTTTAAGAGCTAATTTATCAAATCGATAGATTGGCTCTTTTTTTATGCAATTCCAGCCATAAGGCTGTTTTGAATAGATAAAAAATTTATTGAAAGGAGAGATTTTATGAAGAAAAAAATCTCGAAAATTATGGCAGTATTGCTGTCAATGCTGATACTGCTGACACAAACTGTACCGGCATTTGCAGCACTGACAGAAGGCAATAAATATGATTTTGAAACAAGATATTTAGATGCCTACTATGACACAGGCACGTGGGAAACAGCAGACGGCCACATCCATAACAATTACGGTCAGGTTGCGCTACGTAATCTCAAATCAACAGGTGAACCGATTTATTGCATTCAGATTTACAACGCTGTAAATAGTGATGCCGCTACAGCTGAAGAACTTAAAGATACAGGTGTATGGCGAGACGAATTGACAGGAGTTGCTCAAAATGGTATCACGAAAGTCTCTGTATATGGCTATCCAAATTACACATACGGTTATTCTGCTGATGATGCACAGCTTGCTACACAGGTTTTGATGTGGGATTTTGAAATTGACAGACGTTCTGATTTCTCTGTTGCAACAACTGCATTTGCAAGAAAAATCTTTGCCAACTATCCTGATGCAGAAAAATGTTACCTTGAAATCCTCAAGGCTTGTAGCGGTCACTATATCAGACCTGACTTTGATACAAACAAAGTTACGCTCAAGGGTACAGGCAGTTCCAATGCTGTTAACGTCTATGATGCTAATTTCGTTCTGAGCAATTATACAGTTAGCTCATCAGACAGCAGAATCAAAACCGAAATACTCGGCAACAGACTTACTGTTTACGCTGAAGGTTCAGGTACTATTTCAGGCAGACTTACTCTTACCAAGAAAAACACTGATATCAATTCTGTTTTTGCACTGACAGGTGCGAATCAGACCTTGCTTTACGGAACAATTGAAGATCCGGTTAGAACGGTATTAACCGTTGAAATGATTTCACTCGGTAATCTCAGTATTCACAAAACATCTGAGGACAACAATGTATCCGGCATCTCTTTTACAATTAAAGGCAATGGATATTCTAAAACCGTAACAACGGACAATAACGGCAATATCAGGCTCAATGACTTGCAGCCCGGCACATACACTGTAACCGAAAACAGCAGTGATAAATATGCTGCACAGAAAGCACAGACCGTAACCGTTGAAAGCGGAAAGACTACATCCGTTACATTCAACAACGTTCTCAAAAAATTCAGAGTAACCGTAACTAAGGCGGATGCCGAAAACGGCACGGCTCAGGGTGATGCTACACTTGCAGGTGCTGTGTACGGCATTTACAACAACGGCGCACTTGTTGATACCTACACAACAGATGCTGAAGGAAAATTCACTACAAAATATTATGTATGCGGTAACAATTGGACTATCAGAGAAATCACACCGAGCACAGGCTATCTGCTTGATGAAACGGAATACAAGATTGGCGCAGAAGCAAAGAATTACACCGTTGAACTTAACGATACGACTAATACTGTTAAAGAGCAGGTAATCAAAGGCAACGTTGCAATTATAAAACACATCGGCAATGGCAGCGCAGGTGTTGAAACTCCTGAAAGCGGTGCAGAATTCCAGCTCTACCTTAAATCTGCAGGCAATTATGAAAATGCAAAGCAGAATGAGCGTGACACACTTGTTTGTGACGAAAACGGTTATGCAGTAAGTAAAGACCTTCCATATGGTGTTTACACACTTCATCAGAGCAAAGGCTGGGATGGAACAGAATACGTCACCGATTTTGATGTGTACATTTCAGAGAACGGCAAAACGCATCACTACATTATGAATAATCCATTATTCAACAGTCATCTCAAGATTGTTAAAACAGATGCAGAAACAGGCAAAGCAATTGCTTATGCCGGCGCAGGCTTTCAGATTTACAAGCCTGACGGAACACTTGTAACGCAGTCCTTCACCTACCCTACTCCAAGCACGATTGATACGTTCTATACAAACGCTGACGGTGAACTAATTACACCTGAAGTATTGGAATACGGCAAGGGATATAAGCTTGTTGAGGTTCAGGCACCGTATGGATATGTGCTTGATTCCGCACCTACTGTGTTTGATGTGACAGAGGAAAACAGCACAAGCGAAAATGCTTTGACAATTGTAAAAGTAAATAAATCTAATCTCGCTCAGAAAGGTGTTATCGAAATCACCAAGATAGGCGAGATTTTTTCATCTGTAGGTATGCTCGGCGGCGGATATGTTGATGAAAATGGTAATGATGTTTCATTCCCAATCACATATTCACCTATATTTGATACTAAAAACCTTGCTGATGCAGTATTTCAGATTTTCGCTGCTGAAGATATCATCACTCTTGACGGAACAGTAAGAGCAGCCAAGGGTGACCTTGTTGATGAAATCACAACTGATGAAAAAGGTTCTGCAAAATCAAAAGAACTTTATCTCGGCAAATACACAGTAATTGAAAAATCTGCTCCTGATACTTTTGTTATTTCTAACGAAAAGTATGATATTGAATTAGCTTACGCTGATCAGAAAATCGAAATAACAACAGCTGACTTATCTGTATTTAATGAGAGACAAAAGGTAGCTGTTTCACTTAACAAACTGCTTGAAAATAACGAAACATTTGATATCGGCAACAACAATGAAATTCTTTCAGTACAGTTTGGACTTTATGCAGATGAAGATGTTACAGCTGCAGATGGCAGCATCATCCCACAGGATAGTCTGATTACATTTTCTAACTGTGACGAAAACGGAAATATCACTTTCAACTGTGATTTACCAATCGGCTTTAAGTGGTATGTAAAAGAAATTGCAACTGATGAGCATTATATCCTTTCTGACACCAAGTATGAATTTGATACAGATTATCAGGGTCAGGATACCGAAATAATAAATATCGAAATCAATAATAGTGAACCTATTGAAAACAAACTCATTTATGGCAACATAAAGGGTTTGAAGATTGACAGAGAAACCAAAAAAGCAATTGAAGGTGCTTTATTCGGTTTATTCAATACAAGCGAAATTGAATTCACGGAGGATAATGCGATTTTTACAGCCGTGTCAGATAAAAACGGTATTTTCAAATTTGAAAACATCCCATTTGGTAATTGGATTGTAAAAGAGTTGAAGCCTGCAGCCGGATATCTGCAGAATACTGAATTACATTATGTTCAGATAAACAGCAATGAACAGAATATTGAATTAACAATTGAAAATGATCATACACCTGAAATCAGAACAACGGCAACTATTGACGGTGAAAAAGAAACAGCTTCAGAGGGCGAAATTACAATTATTGATACTGTATCATACAAACACCTTGTTCCCGGTAAGGAATATGTCCTCAAGGGCGTTCTTATGGATAAATCAACAGGCAAACCGTTTGAGGTTAATGGAGTGAGTATAACATCCGAAGTAACATTCGTTCCTGAAACTGCAAACGGAACTGTAGACGTGGAACTCAAATTCGATTCAAGCAGTATCAAAAGAACAACAGAGCTTGTAGTGTTTGAAACCTTGTATCAGGATAATATTGAGCTTACAGCTCACGCAGATATTAATGATGAGGGACAAACAGTTACGATTACCCGACCTGAATTAAAATCACCAAATACAGGTGCAGATGCAAATGTGCCGAGAATACTTTTTGTTTTTGCAATAGTTGCTGCAGCAATTACAAGCACCTATTTCTTAACAATCCGAAACAGAAAGTCTGAGGAGAAAAACTGATGTCAAAGAAATTCAATATTTATACGGTATTAGATGTAAGGCATCTCATTTTAGAACAAGGATTAGAGTGTGACGACATTTTTAATGATGAACTGAATGAATATCAAAAACATTTAATAACACAGCTGAACCGCAACGGCAGCTTTACATATATTCTCACCAAAAAAGGCTTTGAAAAATATTCAGAAGAATATGATGTTCAGATTGTCGGTAAGATCAGAAAGCGTCAGAAACATTATACAAATTATATTGATTTTGACGAGCTGAAGAAACAAAAAGCAAAAAAGAAAATTATCGGCTGCTGCAAGCTCTCAATTGACAGCAATTCAGAGGAATGGAAAAAGTATGATATTAAACGCAGTGATCATTCACATACTGTCGGTTATGCCTGGATAGGTGGAAATCAATTCCTTCAGGTTACAACATTCAATCCTCTGCTCCTGCTCATTCCCCTCTTTCTTGCTTGTATGATTGCAATTCTGTTTGCTGCTTGCCCAAAGGATGATGTTATTCTCCCTTGGGCAATTCCGTCGGATATAACTGAAACTGCAGATAATGATAGTCAACCTCAAGCTGAACTTTGTTATTTTGCTCCATTCTCAGAACAGATAACACTGACTAAGGATAATAAAACCGTTTCACTTATGAATGTAAAGGAAAACAACGGTAATTACTACATTTCCTATGAAGTATTCGTTGACGGTGAAAAAATGCAGATTCGTGATATTGCATCCGGCGAAGATCCGGGCAATGCATATATCACCGGATTGATTGTTCCCGGTGAAAAGGTAGACCTTGACTTGTGGAGCAAGCTTAATGCAGGAACGTATAGCTTAGTCTGCAGGGCAACAGAATACGGATTTGATACAAAGGACGAAAAAGACATTCATTACGATTTAACTACTACATTAGTAGTTGAAAAATAAAAAATGACGCTGTGGAAAGACACAGAGAAAGGAGAGATTTTACTATGAAAAAGAAAATCTCAAAAATCGCAGCATTCATTATGGCTGCACTCATCATCTTCAGTAGCTTTTCAGCGTTTGCTGCAACAGGCTACGTAAATTCAACCGGTTCTGAGGCATCCGATATTGCTGTTCTTGATGACAGTACATATATAGTTGCCGGTAAGGACACAACGCAGAATCAGAAATCAGAATATACCGAAATTCAGTATGCTGATGAAACTATCACAAGCAAATGTGATGTTTATGCAACGGTAGCTGAAGGTGAAAAGGTATATGATCCGACCAATCCCGATGCGGATGAAAACGGATTTGTTGACGGCAGCATCCTTGTAGGTGTACCTACAGTCCTTATTATGGATGCAGTGGCAGACGAAAACGGCTATTACATTGCAAAGGCTCAGGGCAGAGTAAAGGGCAATATCACAGGTGCTACAATCATCAATGTTGTGCCTGAAGCAAGCTTTACAATGTCACAGGACGGCAAGGATGACATCACAGCGATCGTTACACAGGACTTTACGAAATTTGTTGTTCCTACATCTGATGTTACCGGTGCAGATATAAACAAAAACGTAACACCTTCATTTAACGACAACGCTGTATTTAATGTAACAGTTGCAACAAATCAGGCTACTGCCGGCTCATGGCACGGTTCATTCACATACACCATTTCTACAAGCACAGCTGCTTAATTAATACGGAGGTAAAAAGATGAATAAAAAGACAAACAAAATACTTGCTGCTTGTCTATCAGCTGTAATGCTGCTGAGTGCATCCCCTGTTATGGCTGCACCTGTCATTCAGGAAGTCGGTGAAGGCAGTGCCAAAACTGACGTTTATCTGAATATTGATGATACAAATATCATTGCCGGAGTACCTACAACAATTATCGTTGACGGCAAGGCAAATGAAAACGGCGAAAATATCGGCGAATACTCCGTTAGTGCAAGTGGTGATATGGCAGGCAACAAAGAGCTTACCATTGCGCCGGAAAGCAATGAGATTACTTTGACACAAAAAGGAAAAGCAGACATTACCGCATCCATTTCACAGGAGCAAACAGTTTTTTCAAGCGAAGACTTAGCGAACGGCACTTCATCTAACGGTAAAGTATCGGCAACTCTTACAGCCGGCAGCTGGACAGGCAGCACAAACTTTGTTATTTCAATGAATACCCTGCTGATGCCTGGATACACGACACTATATGAATACGATTTATCCGCTACAACTGATGATGATGTAAAGGCATATTATATGGTTCCGAACAAAAACACTTCAGCTGTGGAAGTTGAGACAGAACCGGTTATCGGTAATATGAATATTCTTTCAACTATTTCTAACCTGGTAAAGCCTATGACAGCATACGCAGCTGATAGCACTGTTATTGAGGTTGGTGAGACAAGATTTGAGCTTTCTGACGAAGACAAACTCATTATCTCCGGCAATGGCGAAATGAAAAAAAACATTGCAACCGACATTGCTGATTTTGAAGGATTAAGAAAAGCTGTTGATGAGCATTTCAATACAACTCACAGTACTGCCCATATAGGTACAGATACTTGTAAAGTTGATTATGTTAAAAATAACAGACAAGCAGTCATTCAGTATAAAAATTATACAGATTTATACCCAATTAATGTAATGAGCTGCTGGAAGGTTAATGATGGTTCTTGGGTATGTGACAAATCCTGTGGTTCAATAATGCAAGGGACAGGTGAAGGTCCTTTTTCCGCCTCAGAAACAAGTCGTCATAACAATCCTCAGTTGATGCAGGAAGTAAATGATTATATTGATAGTATAAAAAATGACTACATAATTAGTCTTCCTAAAGAAGTAATCATAAGAGACGGTGTTACTAACATCTCTGAAAAAGCTTTCTATAATGTTTACACTATCGAAAGTATTGAAATACCGAATACTGTTACATCTATCGGCGAAGAAGCATTTTGGGGTTGTAAAAACTTAACTGATATATCTATTCCTGACAGCGTTAAATATATAGGGCACTTTTCTTTTAATAGCTGTGGTTTTGTAAAGGATGAAAGCAACTATGTAGATGGTGTACTGTATGTTGATAATGTTCTTGTCGAGGTAAAAAACACAGTCAGCGGCAATTTTACAATCAGAAACAATACTTCTACGATTGCCGGAGGTGCTTTTACTAACTGCAAAAATATAACAAGTGTAACAATTCCACAGGGAATAACCACCATTAATCCATATACATTTTTCGGTTGCAAAAAATTAGGCCGCGTAACTATTCCTGACAGCGTAACATACATTGATAAATTCGCTTTTACAAATTGCTCGAGTTTAGGATATATAACTATTCCTGATAGCGTAACTGGTATTGGTATGTCAGCATTTGATCACACAATGTTAAGACGTATTGATATACCAAATAGCGTAAAATCTATCGGCTACGGTGCATTTTATGGTTCATCTAATATGCAAACAGTTAATCTTCCTAACAGCGTTGAAAGTATCGAAAATGAGGCATTCCTCTATATCAAACAAGGTTCAACAATTAACTGTCAGTCTCAGGCTGTTGCCGATTTGCTGATTGCTTCTAAAAATTATGACTCACTAAAATCAACAATAGTTGTTGCTCCTGAATTATTTTCATAAAAATATTAAATTAATACGGACAGATGTGTACTCAGTGCACATCTGTTTTTTTTAATGCTCGTATCACTTTGTATTACAAAATAAATCATTACAAAAGGAGAAATAAAATTGCCTGATAACTATGATTTACTAATTGAGATTTACTCAAATACAGTCTTAGAAATAGCTACACCTTTAAAATGGCAGCATTTTTTAAAAACTGCTGCATTTAATTACAAGCAAGATTTTTATAATCAAGTGCTTATATTTGCTCAAAAATCAAACTCTACAGTTATAATGACAGAAAATGATTGGATAAATAAATATAACTGCTCTGTTAATCAAAATAAAGCTATTAGCTTAATAAATCCGTTAGATAGAAATATCAAAAATGTTTTTGACATTTCTGATACTTCAATAGATAATAAAGATAATAAACTCATTCCTATATTTACTTTCAATTCTTCTGATGAAAATATTAATCATACTTTAAATGTTATAAACAAAACATATGAATCAAATGAAAACAATCTAGAAAATGCTGTTCTTACAGCTTCTAACAGCATTACTGCTGATGAACTTGAAAACGTATTTGATGAATTAAAAAATGCAATACAAGGTACTCCTGCAGCTCATTTCAGCACATCGCTACTTCATAATAAGATATCTCGTCTTATTTCTAATTCAGCTGCATATATGTGTTTAGTTCGTTGCGGTTATCCTGTTGAGGATATATTTTCTAATGCTGACTTTCGTGATATTTCTACTTTTGGAACAAACGGATTAATTTCTGTTGGTACTGTTATGAGCAGAGTATCATTCGAGCTTATGAAAACAATTATCAGAGCTAATATAGAAAATGATAAAAAAATGTATGAAATTTCAAATCGTACATTTGCAACACAAGATGAACAGCGATATAATATAAGTACAACAAATGAAAGGCAGGAATCTGATAATGAATCTAAACTTCTTCGGACAAAAAAGACTGGATTATCTCAAGGAACACAGACCCATACAATACAACGAAATGGCAACTCAGGGAACACTGCAAGAACATATAATGAGCATTCAGGAGGAAGCGGAACAGAAGTGGCAGCTCCTAATGGAGCAAAATCAGAAAGAGTGGAAATTGACGGAACAGCTCAAAACAGAAAATCCGGAAGAATGGATTGGATTAATGACCAACCTGAAAGAGGAAATGAGAGTACAAGTTCTTCAGGAACTGATATACAATTAAATAAATTAAAAGCGGTAGAGATTGAAAATTCTCTGCCGCTTTCTTTATCTCAAGAACAAATTGATGATGTTCTCTGTCAAGGAAGCAATGTCCAACATAGCAAATTTCGTATCTTTGACTATTTCTCAAAAAAAGAAACATTAAAAAATAATATTGATTTTTTAAAAACAGAGTATGGCATAGGTGGAGTAAGCGGTCCCAATATGTTAGGTATTTGGTACGATGCTAAAGGCATTGAAATCACTTCAATTGATAGAAAAGAAAAATATAAGCTATCGTGGAACACAATAGCCAAAAGAATAAGACAACTCATTGACCTTAACAGATATTTTTCGGATGAAGAGTTTAAGGCTTATTCTGAATACAAACTAAATTTGTATATATTAGTTAACGGCGCTAAACCTCATTACAGTTATTCAATCGGTGATTTGGTTTATATAGGAACGAAAAAATACGAAATTGTATCTGCAGATAACCAAGTTGTATTATCAGATGTTGAATTCCCTTTATCTCAAGTTCAGTATTCAATAGCCGAATTTGAAAATAAATTAAATGAAAATCCCTTAAATGTGCATTTAAGAGAATCAGTTGATAATAGCAGTTCTAATAAAGACGAAGAACACAATGAGGTCTTCTTTATAGATAATGAAAAGCAAAGTGTAACCTGGATGTATTACAATTCAGATAGTGATTCAGGCGGTCAGTATGTTACAAATAACGTGAATTTTGATGTTGTAATCATTGCTGCAGAAAAATTCAAAAAGTCTGACGATTTCTTTAACTATCTTGAAGAAAACTGTTATCAGGAATTAGCAGATAAGGGTACAGAATTTTTTGCTTCTGCAAAAGAAGAATTTAATAGCATTTCGGATTTTGTTGGTTGCACCCAAGAAACAATGGATGCTATTGTGGAACGGGTAAATCAAAAATTTAATAAGCCTGCAAAAAAACACAATTTATCAGCAGAAAAGACAATTACCAAAGAGAGTAATGAACCACACTGGCTACAAGATGTACATCAATTGAAATCAGAATATCCTGATTATATAGTTTTGTATCAGGTCGGTGATTTTTATGAAATTTTCGGTGATGATGCAAAGACTATTGCCAAAGAACTCGATTTGGTATTAGTAGGAAGAGATGCAGGATATAAAAATAGAGTTCCTATGTGTGGTTTTCCTAAACATAGTCTTGAAAAATATCAAAAACAGCTTGCAAAATTAGGATATAAAATCATATTGTCTGATATAGAAAATGGTAACAGAAAAACAACGTGGCTATCTCTTGAATACTCTTCAGATGTTCAAAGAGCATTAGACCTGATTAATAAATATAAAAAAGATGAATTTGGTTATGACGATGATGCTCCTTATGAAGATTTATCAGATATAGGGCTTGCTTTTACTGAAACAGAAGATGGTAAGTTTGATATTGACGTTTCGCTCGATCTCACAAATTTAAAAATCACTCAACGATTTGCAGGAAAAATATCAGAAGAGAGAAAATACAATTCTCTTTCTGAATTGATTGAAGAAGAACTTGAATCAATTTCATTTGATGATTTAGTGTTTATTGATGAAGATAAAATTGCTGAATTAAAAAAGGAAATTTCACTTGATAATGCAAAAAAACATATTGACCGATTTGTAGATGAAGAAATTGAAGGTTCTGTTGATTTTAGTAATTTATCTAAAGTCAATATATTTTTCTCCGAGTTGGGCGATGACAATGAGTACGCTTTTGAAGTAAGTGTTAATCTTATTGATTATTCTTTTAATATGTTTATTGACGGTGAACTTGTTAGACTTAATAAGTATGAATCATTGGAAGAACTTATTGAAAAAGAAATTGAAGATAAAGGTTTTGATGATTTTATTTTTGCAGGTAATCAATTAATATCTCAAATTGAAAAGGCAGCCACGAGAGTATTAACAGAAGACCTTGCAGTAAAAAGCAATTATAATCTTAATGAGAAAGAAATCACCTATGTAAACAAAAAAGAGCAATTTCATAGAAATATCGAAGCCATTAAAATTTTGAAACTATGTGAGCAGGAAAACAGATTGGCAACACTTGAAGAACAAGAAGTAT
Source organism: uncultured Clostridia bacterium (assembly GCA_947176035.1). Lineage (GTDB taxonomy): Bacteria > Bacillota > Clostridia > Oscillospirales > Acutalibacteraceae > Eubacterium_R. The sequence continues at coordinate 12,093 of CAMWPJ010000004.1, forward strand.
TATCCAATTATGCCGGCTGGGGCGGTTTATCAGATGCTTTTGATGAAAACAGAAGTAATTGGTCAGCTGAATATGAAGAACTTAAAGAACTCCTCACAGACAACGAATATAAAAATGCACGTGCTTCTACACTTACTGCTTTTTATACTCCGCCTATTGTTATAAAAGCAATGTATAAAGTTCTTGAGAATTTGGGATTCAAAAACGGAAATATTCTTGACCCTTCCTGCGGTATAGGTAACTTTTTCGGAATGCTTCCAAAAGAATTTCAAAATAGCAAAACCTTTGGTATCGAAATTGATAGTTTATCAGGAAGAATGGCAAAACATTTATATCCTGAAACTAAAATTGAAATAAACGGTTTTGAAAACACTTCTCTCCCGGACAGCTTCTTTGATGTAATTGTTGGCAATGTTCCATTTGGAGATTTTAAAGTATTTGACACACAGTACAATAAACTTAAATTTTTAATACACGATTATTTCATTGCAAAATCTATTGATAAATTAAGACCCGGCGGCGTAATTGCTGTTATTACTTCTAATGGAGTATCTGGCGGTACTATGGATAGGCAGGATAACCGAGTACGAAAATATATTGCTCAAAGATGTAAATTGCTTGGTGCAATTAGACTACCAAACAATGTATTCAGTAAAGCTGCAGGAACTGATATCGGAACAGATATTATGTTTTTGCAGAAAAGAGAACGAGCAATTGATATTGACCTCAATCCGCCTGAATGGATTGATACTTATATTTTTCACGAAAGTTTTGATACAGATTCAAACAATATTACGCATCATAATATTTTAACAATAAACAAATATTATGACAGTCATCCTGAAATGGTACTTGGGAAACACAGTGTCATTTCAGGTCCTTTCGGTCCGCAAATTGTTTGCAAACCATTTAGTGAAACTGATTTATCTGTATTACTTGATGAAGCTGTTAAAAACATAAATGGGAATATTGAAACTGTTGAAATAGATTTCAGTCTGGACAATGATGCGATTTCATCAATTCCTGCAGATCCGTCAGTTCGTAATTATTCTTTCACTATTCTTGATGGTGAAATATATTATCGTGATAATTCAATAATGTATCAAAAAACGTTTTCCGATACACGAAGAAATCGAATAATAGGAATGATAGGCATTAGAGATTGCGTAAGACAGCTTTTAGACTATCAGGTAGAAGATTATCCTGATAGCGAAATAAAGTCCTTACAAGGCAAATTAAACCGCTTATATGACGATTTCTTTAAGAGTTATGGCGCATTAACTTCAAGGACTAATCAATCATTGTTCCGTGATGATTGTTCTTCACCTCTTTTGTTTTCATTGGAAAAATTAGATGAATACGGAAACGTTATAGGAAAATCTGATATTTTTTCAAAAAGAACAATAAAAGCTCATAAAGAAATTGACCACGCTGATACTGCAGCGGATGCATTGGCAATATCTATATCAGAGAGAGCAAAAATTGATATGGAATATATGCAGACACTCACTGGAACAACAGAGAAAGAACTATATAATAATCTGCAAGGCGTTATTTTTTATAATCCTAATTATTTCAATAATAATCAAGATGAAAAATACTTAATGGCTGATGAATACTTATCAGGAAATGTCCGTGATAAGCTAAAATTGGTAAAAGAACTTTCTAAAAGCAACTCAATATTTGATATTAATGTCAAATCACTTGAAGCAGTTCAGCCAGAAGATTTAAACGCCACTGATATAAGTGTTCGTCTTGGTTCTACTTGGCTTCCTGAAGATATCGTAAATCAATTTATATATGATTTGCTTGAAACCCCCAAGGAACTGCAAGAGAGTATACAAGCTCGCTATAACAGCTATTTAGGGGAATGGAAAATTAGTAATCGTTCAGCTGACAGTAGTAATATAAAGGCTTATAGCACCTTTGGTACAAAACGTGCACACGCTTATCGTATTATTGAAGATACATTAAACTTACGTGATACCAGAATTTTTGATACTTATTATGAAAATGGTAAAGAAAAATCAGAATTAAATGCACAGGAAACTGCTATTGCTCAAGGCAAGCAGGAAGCTATTAAACAAGCGTTTAATTCTTGGATATGGAAAGACCCTGAACGCAGACATAGACTTTGCAATCTGTATAACGAAAAATTCAATTCAATCAGACCAAGAGAATATGATGGTAGTCATATTGTTTATCACGGAATGAATCCTGAAATTAAATTTAGACCGCATCAAAATGGTGCAGTCGCTCATATGTTATATGGATATAATACTTTATTGGCACATTGTGTAGGGGCAGGCAAAACGTTTGAGATTGCTGCTGCAGCTATGGAAGCTAAGTATCTTGGTTTGTGTCAAAAATCTATAATAGTAGTACCGAATCATCTTACCGAACAGTGGGCATCTGAATTCTTATTATTGTATCCAAATGCTAATCTGCTTGTGACAAGAAAAACAGATTTTCAAAAAGAAAATCGTAGAAGATTTTGTTCTAAAATTGCAACAGGCAATTTTGATGCAATCATAATTGGTCAATCTCAATTTGAAAAAATACCTATGAGTGTTGAAAGACAGAAGAGTATGATTTTCAAACAGATAAGTGAGCTTGAGCAAGGTATAAGTGATGCTTCAAAAGAAAATGGAGAGCATTTTAGTGTGAAAGCAATGGAACGTTCAAAACGAACTTTGGAAGATAGATTAAAACGTCTTACAGAACAAAGTCGTAAGGACAATGTAGTTACGTTTGAACAGCTCGGTGTAGACAAAATGTTTGTTGACGAAGCACATTACTATAAGAATTTATTTCTTGTAACAAAAATGAGAAATGTTGCCGGAATTGCTCAATCCGAAGCTCAAAAATCAAGTGATTTATTTATGAAATGTCAGTACCTTGATGAGATAACAAACAATAAAGGTGTTGTTTTTGCTACCGGAACACCTATTAGCAATAGTATGGTTGAATTATATACTATGCAACGTTATCTTCAGTATGACAGATTAAAGGAAATGGGACTTGAACGATTTGATGAATGGGCATCTGTTTTTGGAGAAACCACAACAGCTATGGAGCTTGCTCCTGAAGGTACGGGATACCGATTTAAAACTCGCTTTGCAAAATTCAACAATCTACCTGAACTTATGTCTGTATTCAAAGAAGTTGCTGATATCCGAACTGCAGATATGCTTAATCTTCCTACCCCAACGGCTAATTATCATAACATAGTTATTAAACCGTCAGAATTTCAGAAAGTTTACATTGAAAAATTAGCAGAACGTTCTGAAGCTATTCATAACAGAAAAGTAGAACCTTACGAGGATAATATGCTCAAGGTTACTAATGAAGGTCGTAAGTTAGCTTTAGATGAAAGACTTATTAGGTCTAATGTTATCAAAAAAACAAGTAATAAAGTAGATGCTTGTGTTGATAATGTTTTTGATATTTGGAATAAAACAACTGAAAAAAGCTCTACACAACTTATTTTCTGCGACCTTTCCACTCCGTCAAAAAATGGGTCATTTAATGTTTATGATGAAATAAAACACGAACTTATACGTAAAGGTGTTCCTGAAAATGAAATCGCATATATACACAATGCTAATTCTGAAATACAAAAAAAGAATTTATTTTCAAAAGTTCGTGATGGAAAAATACGTGTTTTAATTGGCTCTACACAGAAGATGGGTGCAGGTACTAATGTTCAAGACCGTCTGATTGCTTTACATCATTTAGACTGTCCTTGGCGTCCTTCAGATCTCGAGCAAAGGGAAGGTAGAATTATTCGTCAAGGAAATAGTAACAAGGAAGTTGAAATATTTCGATATGTTACTGAGGCTACATTTGATAGCTATATGTGGCAGCTTGTTGAGAATAAACAAAAATTTATTGCCCAAATTATGACTTCAAAAACGCCAGTGCGTTCGGCTGAAGATGTAGATGAAACTTCGTTGTCATATGGTGAAGTTAAGGCTCTTGCAAGTGGTAATCCTATGATTATGGAAAAATGTTCTCTTGAAGCTGAAGTTGGAAAACTTAATATTTTAAAGGCTAATTTTCTTAATCAGAAATATGAGCTTGAAGATAAGATTATAAAATATTACCCTTGTAAAATACAAAAAGCCAAAGAATATATCAAGAGATTAACACAGGATATTAATTTAGCTGAGAATAATCCTATTTCTAAAAGTGATTCTTTTTCGATTCAAATTCAGGATAAAATCTACAACGAACGAGCAGATGCAGGAGAGTTAATAATTGAATTATGTAAATCTCTTGAAAAAAACAAATGTAAATGTATAGGTTTTTATAGAGGTTTTAAGCTTTCAATTTATTATGAAGCAGGAGGCTTTTTTGCTGTGTTAGATAATAAATTGACACACACAGTTACACTTAGCTCTGATGCTGTAGGCAATATTAGAAGAATCGAAAATGAAATCAAAAGACTTCCAGAATACCTTTCAGATGAGCAAAAAGAACTTGAATCCTTAACTAAAAATCTTGAGGCAGCAAAGCAAGAAATTAAGGTTGAATTTGCACAAGAAGCGGAACTTATTGAGAAACAAGAAAAACTCGCTAAAGTAACTGCACTTCTTACTAATGATAGTAAAGCTAAAATTCAATCCAATAAATCAACACCACAAGTAACAGTGTAAAATGATTGATTTATAAAAAATATAACAAAAGCAGTCGATATCCGACTGCTTTTTTATTTAAGGAAGTGACTATAATTTATGGCAAATTATATTGAACGACTAAAAGCTATTCCTATTATTGATATTCTTCAAAACATATATGGGATTGAAATTAGTCAAAAAGGAAATAGATATTATTGCAAAATCAGGGATGAAAGGACATCATCCTGTGCTGTTTATCCCAATAATACGTTTTATGATTTTGGTGGAGGAATTGGCGGCGATACCATTTGTCTTATTGAAACATTAGATAATTGTGACCGTAAAACTGCTATGCAAAAGCTCTCGAATTTATATCATATTGAACGAGAGTATACCAAAAGAGATAAAACAAATCTTATGGATTATGAATGGCGTAAACTTGGAATAGAGCCTGACTTAGTAAGTAAAAATCTTAATATCAATATTATTGAACACAATGGTCAATGGTCAAGAAATGCAGATATTAATCTTAATCCTACAAATTCTGAACAGATAGAAATGTTTCATCAAAGATATCATATTTCTGTAAATGAATTCAGACAAAAAGACCCAACAGCTTATCATAAATTCATAAAAACTAAAGTTTATCATCCTCTTCTTAATGAAAAGGATGATTATTTTTCCCATTTAAATAGTCTTTATAATTTTTGTTGCGGTATTACGAGCAAAGAATGTGCATTTACAATGGTGGCAACCGACCCTGATACATTCGATATGGCAAAAGAAATTGAAGCAAAATTTACCCTTTTAAAAAATACTATTGATGATAAATCAGCAATAAAAGTACCTGATATAAAACTAAATCCCCAAACAGATTTAGCTTCTATATTAAATGGAACAGCAAAGTTTAAAGTAAGTAAAATATCATATTTTGAGTTGTTTAACTATGCCCAAAAGCTACACCAAAATCTTTCTTCAATTACAGTTTCTTACGATTCTTATATTCAGATTCACACACCTAAACAGAGTGAATTACGTGGTATTCCTCATTATTCTATGTATCAAAACGGCAATTGCAAAATGTATTGTATGGCAAAAGATTACGATAAAATTCTTACACTTTTTCAAGGAGATGTAATTACAAGCAAGCAATTTTCTCGTCCATATGCTCAAGAAAATCAAGTAAAAAAACAATCTAAAACTGATATAAATTTCAAAAAATAATTTTTGAAATTCAATGATATTTATGGGGTTTCAGGGGACTCCCTGACAAGCGGGATTATGGGGTGGTCACCCAAATCCCTTGCTTGCCATTCCGTCCACTGGAATTCAAACAAAGAAAAAAGGAGGATAGTATCAGAATGGTTGGGAATAAAGATAAGCAGATTTTAATTCGTGCTTCCGATTATGAAATTCAGCAAGCAAAATATTTTGCCGCAGAGTGCGGAATTTCTGTTGCAGAATTATTTAGGGTTTCGCTGCGAATGATTGCTAACAATTTGCAGCCTTCTAAAATTCCACAGTTTGAAAGACTTTACAACAAGGAGGAATAAATTTGGCAAACAGAAAACGAAATCATCGTGTTCAAGTTCGATTAGATGACGAAGAATATGCTTTTTTTGAATACAATCTTGAAAGAACAGGATTATCAAAGGAGGTTTATATCAGAAATTTACTGCTGAATAAAATTCCAAAAACAAAGGAGGAAAACGAAGCTAACCGCAATATTCTCTCGCAACTCTATTCAATTGGAAACAATTTAAATCAGGTAGCTCGTCTTGCTCATTCTATCAAAGTAATTAACGTTGAAAGATATGACAAGGCAGTAGCGGATTTTAAAGAAATTATGGAAAGATTTCTTAACTCTAATTTGGAGGGATAATTATAGCAACAACAAAACGGTTAAAAAATCCACCTAAAACACACGAAGGAGTAGTATCACTGATTAGATACATTCTTAATCCGGACAAGACCGCTGATGAAAAGTGCTTATATGTTAATTCAATAAATTGTTCTGTTGTGAATACTGCAAACGAATTTAAAGCTGTACGAAATCAATGGCAAAAACACAATGGCAATTACGCTTATCATTTTGAGCAATCTTTCAAACCGGGAGAAACTACTCCTGAAGAGTGTCATCAGTGTGGAGCAGAATTAGCGGAGGCTTTATTCGCACAATACGGCTATCAAGTTATATTTGCTACACATCTTGATAAAAAACATTTGCATAATCATTTTGTTGTCAATGCAGTTAATCCTGTTGATGGAAAAAAGCTCCAAACTGACCACGAATTTATAAGGCGAATGCGTGCCGAAAATGACAGAATATGCAAAGCTCATAATTTATCTGTTATTTCAGAACCAAAAGGTAAAGGAAAATCTTATGGCGAATGGATAACTGATAAGAATGGTGGATTCACTTGGAGAGGAATGATACGTGATGATATAGATGATTTGATAGGTACTGCTACTTCAATCAAAGAATTATTTGATAATCTTACAAGTATTGGCTATGAAATAAATAGTGAAGGTAAATATATCAAACTCTCCCCACCGGGTACAAACACATTCTTTCGCTTGAATAAGCTCGGTAAAGGTTATTCTCTTGAGGAATTATCAGAACGGATAATAAAGCAATCCTTTCCATACTATAAACCTCAAGTAAATAAAAGCAATTCATATACCATAGCTCCGCTCATTATTGTTCAATATAAATTTAACGGTTCATTTTCAAATTTGAGAAAGCACAAAGGATTTCAAGGTATGTATTTGTATTATCTTATAAAATTACGTAAATTCTTGAATTCATCATCAGCGTATAAAAAACGTATGCCTGCACAGATGAGAAAAGATTCATCTGTTGTTAATGAATTTGCAGAAGATTTACAAGTATTAAGTGATAATAATATTACAACTATTGAAGATTTAACTGCATTCTTTTCTAATTGCAATAATGAATTAAAATCTTTCTATGAGAAAAGAAATTTGTTAAATGAAAAACTTGTTGAATGTGACAATACTGAAGAGCTGAAAGTTATTCATAAGGAGGTAGAAAATGTAAAAGACAATATTTTACAATTAAAATCAAAAATACGGTCTGCTGAACGAATTTTTAAGCGATCTGAAACCGTAAATCAAACAATACAACAGATTAATAATATTCAGAAAGGAAGGAAAGAAGATGTCAGCAGAAGCAGAAGCAACCGATATTCTTGTGAGAATATCAATGGAAGGAGCTGAACACTTTCTTAAGATAGCAGGTGCAGCTGCAGAGCGTGGACTTGCGTTTTTGTGTGCAGCATTAAAAGCATTTTATGAAAAAACACGTGGACAACAAAAATTAGGCGGTAAAATCAATGCCAGGTCATTCTTGGAAAACTTTACTTCATCAAGTATATTTTCAATATCGAAAGCAGATATGAAAGTTCTTGAGCCTGAATTAAAGCGTTTACATATTCCATATATGCAGTATAAAACATCCAAAGATATGAAATCTAATGGAAAAGTTGAAATATCTGTAAGACAAGAAGATGCAGAGCGTTTTGTCCGAATTGCTGAAAGCAAAGGCATTGCTGCAGTAGACGCATACGATTTCAGTTGCGAAGAAATATCAGAGAACGCATATGAAGAATTATTGAATGAAGGAGCTGCAAAAGGTGTAGATTTTTATGTTACTCCTGAAGGAGTTGCAATAGTTAATGAAAGAAAAAACCCCTTGCCAGCTCTGACGGAAAACCGTTCCGTTCCGTCGGAGCAGCTCTCGAAAGCATCCAATACAGACGACTTCAATTTTGATGCTTCAAAAGGTATTGATAAAAACCTTGCTGGAGCAAAGATTGAAGCCGCTCGAAGGGACGGCAGGCTTGTTCCAATTTCAGCTAATAAGGATACATTGTTGCAAAAAACAACATCAGATGGAGTTTTACTGAAAGTTCCTGGTACGAAAGGTAAGGAATACATTTTTGTTCCTAAAGGAGATATTGTTAATATGAACGCTGATGGTGGATTAACAATAAGAGCAGACCTACGCCGTGATGAATCTTATCAAATTTTCTCTGCAGATAATCAGCCATTGAAAACAATGACCGGCAAAGAAATAAAAGAATCAAACAAATGGAATAAAGTTAATAATGCTAAATTGGCTGCACCTAAAATTCCGAAAAAAGGAGGTCGATAACGTTGTCTGAAGAACTTACTATCGAAGAATTTCGGCAGCAGATGATTGCAAAGGAAAAGACTACTTTTACTATGCTTGATAATCAAACAAGTGAAATTATGAAAAGCGAATATCTTTTTAAAGATTTGTTAGATATGCTTGCTCGTCACGTAACAACTTCTGTTAGCAATACTATTTTAGTTCAGGCACAGCTTCCTGATGCACAAGCAGTAACCTCAAGTCCGGAATGGGAAAAAAGGCAATGTCCGGTAAAAAGAGATAATAATGGATATTTGCCGAAAGGTATTTATCAGATTGCGTATGACGGGCAACGTACTGACGAGAACGGAGATGTACGTGCAAAGTATAAAATCTATAAGGGATATGATGCTTCTCAAACAACTGACCCTGTATCAGCAAAAAGTTTCATAAATGATATACCGCCAAACAGTGTTTATTATGATGAACCTAATAAAATGCGTAATCTTGCATTATGTAATTCTTCACTGATTAAATGCATTGCATATAATCCTAAAAGTTTTATTGATGATAAAGAATACATATCTGATGATGACGGAGTTAAATATATTCCTGAAACAAAAACTGTTATTATAAAAAAAGTTTCAAGGGAAACTTGGTTTCAGCAAGTTTGCTTTCAAATCGCACTTGGTATGTATCATCGCATTGATGGAACAGAATACTCTTATCAGAAGCGTTCGTTTGAAGCAATTATTGTGGCATATGTTGTTAGCAGAAAAATGGGAGTAGATACTTCCTGCTTCCACTTCGATGTAACAGAGCTACCACAAAAGTATACTCCAAAACAATTCAGAAAAATGCTTGAGCAGACTTTGGAATTTGCTGATGATATTGTTTACAGAGCAAAAAACAAACTCAATGAATATAATGTTCCAAAATCGCAAAAAGCAGCAATTGAAAAAAGAGAGGTGTATTTCCAATAGCATATCAAAGTCAAAAAGAAAGAAAAAAACCACTGTATATTTTTACAATTGTAGGCGTTCTGCCAGTTATTTATCTTGCAATACTGATTGCTCCATATATAGATAATGGTTTAATCGGACTTATTCAGAATTACGAAAAAATTGATTTAACGCAACCTATTTGGGTAGAAGGCACACTAAAAACAATTTTGGTGTGCCTTTTAATATACCTGTTAGGAATGATGATGTTTATAACCACACAAAAGCGCTATCATCGAAGCGGAATTGAACACGGTAGTGCGGATTGGGCAGATGTTAATCAGCTTCAGAAGGAGTTCCACAGTAATTCTGATAAAAGAATTGTCTACTCTAAAAATTTCGCTATAGCCTTTGATAAAAAGGCTTTGTTTAAGCACAAAAGAAATTTAAACACATTAATCACCGGAGGTCCAGGTTCAGGTAAAACAACAGGCTATGTTTATCCCAATTTATTGGAATTGTCAGCAAGTAATATTGTTCTTGATCCAAGCGGTGAAGTTTGCAGGAATACGGCAAAGTTTATGATTAAAAACGGATATAAGGTTAAAGTATTAAATCTGAAAGAACCAGAGTGTTCTTGGGGATATAATCCATTTGCTTATATCAATAACGATGATGATGTGCAGCGAATTGTTACAGCAATTTTTAAGGCAACAACACCGCCGAACTCACAATCTCAAGACCCATTTTGGGATGAAGCAGGCAAAATGCTGTTATCTGCTTTAATGTATTTATTAGTTTATTTTGGTGCAGAAAATGAAAAAAACTTTCCGTATCTTATGGAACTAATCCGTGCTGGAAGAATTGAGGACAGTGAGGATGACACGCAGAAATCTGCTCTTGATATTTTATTTCAATCGATTGAAATGAAATATCCTGATCATCTTTGTGTTCGTTATTATAAAAATGCTACAAGTGGAGCAGGAAAAACAATGCAGTCTGTTCAAATAACATTGCTTTCGAGGCTTCAGAAATTTGAACTTCCGTCTATATCAGGCATTATGCAAAAAGATGAACTTGAACTTGATAAAATCGGTGATGAACTTACTGTGTTATACTGCATTATTCCTGATGATGATACAAGTTATAATTTCATTATTTCATTGTTATATTTGCAATTATTTCAAGTCTTGTATCACAAAGCAGATACAGTTTATAAAGGTAGATTACCGAACTTTGTTCACTTTATAATGGATGAGTTTGCCAATATTCATACTCCTGATGATTTTCTTGGCATTTTGGGAACTTGCAGAAAAAGAAATATCGGTATTTCAATTATTCTGCAGAACCTATCTCAATTAAAAGCAAAATACAAAGAAGGATGGGAAAATATAATCGGACAATGTGACGAGTTCATTTATTTAGGCGGTAACGAAAGTTCTACTCACGAGTACATATCAAAAATGCTTGGTAAGGAAACAATCGATACAAAACATTACGGTAGAAGATACGGAATGCACGGCGATTCATCCGCTAATTTTCAAGATTTAGGTAGAGAACTTATGACTCCTGATGAGGTTAGAAAACTTTCATATGATTATGCAATTATAATTGTGAAAAATTCTCCGCCGCTCATTGACTGTAAAATCAATGCTTTTGAGTATAAAAAGGCTGCCGGAACGCCCATAGCTGGAGCTAAGGATATGGAATATTCTATTCCACTTCGTTCAGAACGCTTGAAAACAGTATCTGAAAATAAGACTGATACTGAAGATGAAAAGACCACTGATAATACTTTCGATGCTACTGCTGTAGGTGAACAAAAAGATGAAAATGGTCTTTTAGTTTCAATTGACGGAACAGCGGCAAACATATCTGATTATGATGTTGGTGAGTTGTTACAAGAATATGAAATTGATGTTGATGAACTTGAAAAATTCATCGAACAATGCTTAATTGCAAAATAAGATAAGGATGGTATTTTATTATGAAAAAATCTACATTAAGAAAACAATTACAAAAAAGACGAGTTAAAAAATACATAAAAAATTGTATCGCATTTACAACAGCTTTTTTAGCAACATTATCAGTCTTTACAATGACAGCGTTCGCAGATGTTGTAACTGACCCTTTGAATAAAACAAATGACCTTCTGTTTGGAATATTAAGAACTGTTGGTATTGGTATTACAGGATATAATTTTTTTGAACTGTCTGCGGCGATTAAATCACACGATGGTGCACAAAAGGCACAGGCTTTTCTCGGAATTGCTTCTGGTCTGATTATCGTATTTATTAAGGAAATTCTTGGTATAATTGGTGTTAGTGTATAAAAATAAGGAGATATTATTATGACACCTATTACAATGAATTTTTGGGGTGAAACAGCTCTCGATCAATTACAATCTGCACTTAACACCTGGAATGAAAAGTATAACAGTATTTTTGATATTCTTACTACCCCTCCTTCAGAATTTCAGGGAGGAGGTATTTGGAATACTGTATCGACAGTAACAGGAATAATCAAAGGCACAGGTGTTTCGCTTATAATCTTATTCTTTCTGTATGGATTGTTTAAAACATCTGTAAGTATTCAGGATTTCAGAAGAAGTCCAAAACAAGTTATATTTTCTTTATTTAGGTTAGGAATAACACAATTTCTTGTTTTATATTCAACTGATGTTCTTATCAACATTATGATTATTGTTCAGAATATAATTGTCAAAATAAATGCGGCAGCCTTAACTGCAGATTTCCAAGTTCCTGATGATTTGAAAAATGCCCTTGAAAATGCAGATTGGGGTGCGGGTTTAGGTGCATTTGCAGCTTCGCTTATCGGTACTGCAGCTATATTCTTATTATCCATAATAATTTTAGTTGTTGTATATGGAAGATTTTTTAAAATATTTCTTTTATCAGCTATTGCACCTATTCCTCTTGCGGGTTTTGCAAGTGAAACGACAGAATCTATTGGTATGAATTTTATGAAATCATACATTGGTGAATGTATGCGAGGAATTATTATTCTGGTAGCCTGTATGATATTTACTGCTTTTGCAGTAACTCCAACAGGATTGGATGCAAATACGCCTGGAGGAATGACTTGGGTATATGTAGGCGAAGTTATTATGCAGATGCTTTTACTTGTAATTGTAGTAAAAGCTTCAGAACGCCTTGTAAAAGAAATATTTGGATTTTAATAAAGGGAGGTAAAGACAATGGAAATACAATTAAATAAAGATTTACAGAAATTTCAGGACAATGTTGTGTTAGGTCTTAATGCCCGACAAACTGTTTTTGGCGGTATAGGTGCAGGATTAGGTATAGCTGTATTTTTATTAGCATCAAAAAAAGGATTGACAGATGATATTTCATCAATTATTACTTCTGCTACTGTTGCTCCATTTGCTGCACTTGGATTTGTCAATTATAATGGAATGACGTTTGAAAGGTTAGTAAAGGTATGGATAAAGCAATTTTTTCTTTGTCCGAAAAAAATAATTTCAAGACCTGAAAATCTTTTATATAAGCGTGATAAAGAAAAAATTGAAAAAGCAAAAGAAAAGGAGGCAAAACAATATGACTAAAACGCTTAAGAATGTTCGTAAAAATGATAAGGAAAAACTCAAGTCAATTAAGTTTGTTCAGGATTCCATACCTCTTGAGCAGTTTTATGATGACGGTATATTTTTAATTCAATCAATACATAAAAAACTCAATAAATATTCTGCCACATTTCAAATAAGAGATGTATCATATCTTACACTGTCAGATGAAATGCAAAGACAATTGTTCTTAGCTTGGGCAGCTGTATTAAATGTTCTTGACCCTGGTGCAACAAATAAATTATCTGTTATTAAACATAAAATTGGTACTTCTACCATTGAACGCTTTAAAATGCACAATAAAAATCCAAATTATGCGGCATTGCAGAAAGAGTATAATAAAATCATCGCTCAAAAGGCTCTGCAGGGAAATGGGATGGTTCAGGAAGTGTATTTAACAATTTCTGTTAATAAAAAGGATTATCAGGCAGCACGAAATTTCTTTTTGCGTACCGTATCAACATTGCAAACGCAATTGGTCAAATTAGGTTCAGCTTGTGAAATGCTTAATGGAAAAGCTCGCCTTGAACTACTTCACGATATTTACCGAGGTGATAAAGAAAATGAGCCTGAATTTGATTTAAGTCAAACTCTGATAAGAGGTTCATCGGCAAAAGACTTTATCGCACCTGAAAGTATGGAGTTTGAAAATGACTATTTCAAAATGGGTTCATTATATGGTCGAGCTCTTGTGCTGCATAATTATCCTACATATCTCAAGGACAGTATTGTATCAGATTTATGTGACATTAACAGCAGATTGATTTGGAGTATGGATATTATTCCAGTTCCAACCGATGAAGCTGTTAATGAAGCCGAAAAACGAGCTACATCTGTTGAAGCAAATATATCAAAATGGTTTCAAAAGCAGTATAACAATAAGAATTACGCTGCAGAACCACCATATGATTTAAAGCAGCAGAGAGAACAGGCACAGGAATACCTGACTGATTTAACTGAACGTGACCAACACTTAATGTATGCTGTTGTAACTATGGTTCATTTTGCAGAAAGTAAACAACAGCTTGATGATGATACAGAAAGCATTATGGCAAGTGCAAGAACCGCTCGGTGCCGTCTTAACATACTTCGTTGGCAGCAGCTTGACGGTCTTAATACGGCACTTCCTTTAGGTGTAAGAAGAATAGAAGATATTATGACACTGACAACAGAAGGAATTGCCGGCTTTATTCCATTTAAATCAATGGAAATGCAGGAAGAAAACGGCTTTTGTTTCGGACAGAATCAGATTTCTAAAAATCTCATCACAATTAATCCGAAAAATAGACAATCATTTAATTCTGTTCTACTTGGAGTACCCGGTTCAGGTAAATCTATGACGACCAAATGGCTTATACTTACCAAAATACTTGCTACTGCAGATGATCAACACGAAGTGATAATCATCGACCCGGAAAGAGAATATGCTCCTCTTGTTAAGGAACTCGGTGGAGAAGTTGTTTATTTATCTGTAAACAGCAAAACACACATTAATGCTATGAGTGTATCTGCAGGATATGATAAATCAGATAATCCTATCACAACTAAAGCTGAATTTATGCTTTCACTGTGCGAACATCTTATGTATCCAACTGTAATAAATGCAAAGCATCGCTCATTAATTGACCGTTGCACAGATTTAGTATTGAGCGATTATGTGCGCAAGGGGTGTGAAGGAGTAGCTCCTACATTATTTAACTTTTATGAATGTATGAAGGAACAGCCTGAACCTGAAGCACAGGATATTGCTTTATCAATTGAAATTTATGCCAAAGGTTCTCTTTCAACATTTGCTAATCAAACTAATGTAAATATTAAGAACAGAATTATATGCTTTGATATTCTTGAGCTTGGTGACAATCTTATGAGCATAGGAATGCTTGTTTTATTTGACCACATTCAAAACAGAATGATTAAAAATCGTACAAAAGGCATTACCACTTCAGTTGTTAATGATGAGTTCTATATGATGTTCCAAAGAGAATTTACCTCAAATTTCTTTTATAAAATGTGGAAACGTGGCAGGAAATACGGTGTTGATTATTCAGGTATTACTCAAAATACAGAGGATTTATTAAGAAGTCCTAATGGAAGAGCAATTCTTTCAACAAGTGAATTGATAATTATGCTTAATCAGGCACCACTTGATAAGCAGCAATTATCAGAATTACTTAATTTATCTGAAAATCAAGAGGAATATATTGATAATGCAAAAGAAGGTGCTGGACTTATAAAAATGGGTGGAACAATTGTACCGTTTGAAAATGATATTCCCAAAGATTCTAAAATATATAAACTGTTTACTACAAAATTAGGTGAAGCTATTTATGACAGCGGTGAGTGATTTTAATGATTAGAGATATTAAAACTCGAAAAGTAACAAAGGGTACTATAAAAACGCTCAAGGGAACAATAAAAACATTTGATAATACTGTACGAACCTTGATAAGCAGCAATTATCAGAATTACTTAATTTATCTGAAAATCAAGAGGAATATATTGATAATGCAAAAGAAGGTGCTGGACTTATAAAAATGGGTGGAACAATTGTACCGTTTGAAAATGATATTCCCAAAGATTCTAAAATATATAAACTGTTTACTACAAAATTAGGTGAAGCTATTTATGACAGCGGTGAGTGATTTTAATGATTAGAGATATTAAAACTCGAAAAGTAACAAAGGGTACTATAAAAACGCTCAAGGGAACAATAAAAACATTTGATAATACTGTACGAACCGGTGGAACAATTAAAGAAACTGCAGACAGAGCCGCTGAATCTTTTGATCCTGCGGTTGCCAATGCTGATATTATGCAAAGTGCAGAAAGTTATTTAACTAATGAAGCCGGAAGAAAAACTATTAAAACTCTACATTATACTGCCAGTGAAGCAATGCATATTAAGCAACGCAAACAAGCGGTAAAAGATAGTATTAAAACTTCGCAGAGAAATATCAAAGTTGTAGGTGAAGCTGTAAAAAATGGTAAGCGCCAAGTAAAAACAGCTTTAAAGCAAGGTCGCACAATTATCAAAACTGCAGGAATGCACACAAAAGTATCTTATGCTGCAGGAACAACTGCTCAATCAACTTTTAAAACTGCACAAAAAACTGCTCAAGCCTCTTTTAAGGCTGCAAGAATAGTATCTGAATCCACAGCTCGTGCTACACGAATTACAATCAAAGCAATATTTGAAGCCTTAAGGGCATCAATTCAAGCATTGATTGCAGTTGAACAGGCAACAGTTGCTTCCATATCCGCAAGTGGTTGGATTGCATTATTAATAATTGTTGTAGTAGTATTAGCAGCATTCATTGCTTCATCAGCGTTAGGTGTTTTTTCAGGCGTTGATACTAATGGGAAAACACTTAATACTGTACAACAAGAATTAAACCAAGAATTTTTAGAGGAAATCTCAAAACAGAAAGAGGATTTATTAGAATATGATGAAATTGAAGTCCGTCCAGCAGAATTTATTACCGAATGGAACAACATTGTTTCAGTATATTCTGTAAGATGTCAAAACGAGGGTCTTGTTCCTGCAGAGATGAAAGATGAAAATATTAAAATGCTGCGTGAAACTATGTGGGATATGATAACAATATCTCAATCAACTGAAGAAGTAGAATACTTTGGTTCTGATAATTCAGAAGATAGTGAGAATACAGAAGAACCAAAAGTTATTGGAGTAATAACAATATCTTACTTAAATTTAAATGAAGTCACTTCGTTTTATAACTTTTCTAATGAAGATAAAGAATTGATGATGATGACACTTCATATGTCCATTGGAGATAATTATGTTGGCGGTAGTGGAAATGGCAAAATGATAAATCCTTGCCCGAATGGAACTTTTAATGGCAACGACTATCCGAATTATTCGAGTGGGGCTTATCACGGCGGAAGAGATATTTCCTGTCAGAAAGGCACACCAGTTTATGCTGCGGCTGACGGAATTGTAATTAAAGCAACTTATATGAATACTTCATATGGTAATCACATTATGATTGCCCACGGTAATGATGTATATACTCTTTATGCTCACAATTCAGAGCTTTTAGTATCTGTTGGAGATGAAATTAAACAGGGACAGCAAATCGCAATATCCGGTGATACGGGTAACTCGTCAGGTCCACATCTGCACTTTGAGGTTCGGGTGGGAGGCTCTCGATATAAAGAGAATAATGTTGACCCATTTGAATGGATTGTTTAAAAAGTCAAAACAGCAGAGCATTTTAAAATGCTCTGCTGTTTTGTATATAACTTTGCAAATTTTTTAATTGCACAATTGCGATATACATTTTTATATGCTATTATACAAAGTGATGTAAGTGGTGAGATACTTATGTCGTTGCCAAAAACTCTTGCAACGAGCACTTCTTAAAGCAACTTACATCGGTTAATATATTTGTACCTTGGCAATTCAATATAGCTGAAGCATTGATGACATTCCGGTAATAGCGAGCAGTTTCAAGTGTTCCGCCATAACTACCTGTTTCAATTGAAATAGAAAACGCAAATGTTTTTACAATATTTGAATGGTAAGGTACGAGCAGCAATATAACATCTTGAATTAATAAAGTTGATTACTTTAGATTGCGATAACCTATTATCAGGTGATAATGATACTTACATAATTCGTGTCCCGGTCACAAAGAAGATGGGGAGGTTCATAGACCTATGGAGATGTCAATCAGCATCCCATCCGTGTTTCATAACGGGTGGGTCAGCTTAATTTTTGAATTGACCTTTTTGTTAAATTATATGTGTGCTTTTGGCATTAACTTTAATAGCTGTAAAAAGGCAATAAAAAATCACCGACACAGAAGTTTGATGTGGTGGTAGCAATAACATTTGACTTAACATCAAAGGTGTTTGCTTTAGGGGATTGTCGGTGATTTTTTATTAACTTAAGGAGTAATGGTTAGCGTTTACTAACCATATATAGGTTAGCATAAACTAACTTATTTGTCAATACCTGAATTAAAAATTTTCTTTAAATTCATAAAATATTGTGATTACTCTGTGCGTGTCGTTGCAGCTGTATGACAGATTACCGCTTTCAAGCTTGCTCGAAAATAGATCAATTGACATCAAAATCAAATGAATATTTTCATTATCAAGTAAAACGGTCCGAGCCTTTTGGTATGTCTCATCATTTGCAAATTTAAGTTCAATTCCGTTTTCTTTGTTTTCAAGGCTGTTTTTTATTGCGTTTCGCGTTTTCGGTTGGTTGTATTCCTCAAAATATAAGTTTTCCTTTATGAAATAATTGTTTTTTTCTGCTGTGCTTTTTATGAAATCATATATACTGCTGAGCTTATGTGTTTTTTCAATATTATCTGAATTTGCTAAAAAGTAAATATGGCTTACAAAATTATTACTTATAGTGCTCTCGTAGCAGTCACCCCAGGTAGGATCGGTAAAATAGTTTTCATTGTCAATAACCTGCACAACCCATGCATGATTGCCCACTCCGTCAGGTGTTTGTGCAGTACCTGTTACAGTTATTGCATCAATGCCTGCAAGCGACAGTAAATATTGATATGCCTTTGAATATCCCGAACAGACTGCGCTTGAATTCAGGAATACACCTTCAATGGTTGATATTTCAATATGATTATCCATATCGTTGATTGCATCGTGAGCATAGCTGGTATTGCTTATGATATAATCAAATATAGCGAGTGATTTTTCATATTCGCTTCCGGTTGGATTGATTTTATCAAAAATTTCCTGTGCTTTTTTTTCAATAGAATAGTTCTTTTCCTCGATTTCCTCAAAAGTGTATGGATATTTGAGAGTTAGTATTCTGTTGCTTGCAAATATACAGTCGCCCTTTGACCAGAATATCTCGGGATGCTGCGCAATAACAAGCTGCACAAGCTCAAAAACCCTTTCTGTTTCGATGTCCTGGTAAATAGCTACAGTGTCCTTGCGTTTGCTCATTGCATCATAAATGCTGTTATATGCCTTTTTTTCTTCCGCAGTCATTGTATCAAGCAGCTGCTCACTCAGCGTTTTTTTGCCGGTTGATTTGAATTCCTGATTTTTCAGATTAGTTGTCTGGATTTCTTTTTGCGTGGGTACAAAACTTTCGATAGTCTGTACAATTGCACCTCCCGAATAAGCATTAAAACCAATTACGGATACAGCAATTAATATGATGCCGAGAAATACCAGTGAACTTTTTTTCATAACGTTTATCCTTTCCTGCTTTATTGAGTATTTTAGTTATATTGTACTGATTTTTATTAACAATAAACGTAAATATTTGTAAGTGTTTGTTTTAATTGTTGCCAATGCTGTATAGATAACTGAAAAAATATGTGATACAATTATATATAGTATAATTTGAGGTTGTTTTTACTTAGGGGAGTGTTATTTTTGATAAAGCTGATAGCAACTGATTTGGATGGTACGCTGATGTCAGGCGACCATATGACAATTACACCATATACTATTAATACGCTTGAAAAAGCACACCGAAGAGGAATTAAAATAGCAATTGCCACAGGACGTCCCTTGTCACTGATTGATAATGTCACAAATCAGGTTCCTTTTGTTGATTATGTGATATATTCAAACGGTGCGTGTGTTTATGACAGAAATGAGAATAAAATAATTTATTCAAATTTAATTTTAAATAGTCAGGTGAAAGAAATAGTTAGGTATTTTTTGGAAAAACAGGTGTTTTTTGAAGTATATATTGACGGGTGCTCACATTATCAGCTTGGAACAGAAAATTTACTTGATGATATGGATATGCCAAGTGAATTTATTGACGAGGTTGTGGCATCAATGACAGCACATAAAAACCTCCCTCAATATATAAGTAGTAAAAACATAGAAAAAGTAACACTTTATTCTGTAAAAAAATGTAAATTTACTGAGTATGAGCAAAAGCTGTTGTCTTATGGATTATCTGTTGCCAGCAGTTTTAAGGATAATCTGGAGGCAACTGCACCGTCAGCCGATAAAGGTGAGGCTGTAAAGGGAATATGTGAAATTATGGGTATAAATGCTGATGAATGTATGACTTTTGGTGATGCCGGTAATGATGTGCCTATGCTCAGGTTTGCAAAATATTCTTTTGCAATGGAAAATGGCACCGATGAATGCAAAGCGGCTGCCCATTATGTTGCTAAACCTAATACTGAGGACGGTCTTGCGAAGGCGGTTGAGATATATGCACTTAAAACAGTCTGATTTGCATATAATTAACAAAACATCACGGTAAATTAATGCTATTTTCCCTTAAAAATACTATTGAAAGATTTTTGATAATTTAGTATTATGTAATCCGATAAAAAGCATTAAATTAATAGTATATATAAATATAGTTTTAGTAAGAGTTAAAATTATTATTGACAAAAAATATAAATTATTAACTGAGGAGAAGAAATATGACTGAAAAAATTGATTTAACACAGCTTGAGCCTGTGCTTGATGAGCTTGCGTCTGTTAAAGGCTCATTAATTACAATTTTGCAAAAAACTCAGGATATTTATGGCTATCTGCCAAAGGAAGCGATTGAGTACATAAGCAAAAAAACAAATATTGCAGAAAGTGAAATTATGGGTGTGGCAACCTTTTATACTCAATTTCGCCTTACCCCTGTTGGCAAGTATCTTATTATGCTTTGTCAGGGTACAGCATGCCATGTTAATTCAAGTGAGCTTGTTTTGCAGACGATTCATGACGAGCTTGGCATATCAGACGGTGAAACAACTGAGGATGGTTTGTTTTCACTTAAGTGTGTTGCGTGCCTTGGCTGCTGTTCGCTTTCACCTGTTATGATGATTAATGATAACACCTATGGTTCGCTTACTCCCGAAAAAACAAAGCAAATCTTAAAGGAACTGAGGGAGGCAGAATAATGAGTAATTTGAAAATTGTTGTTGGTCAGGGTTCATGCGGTATTGCTGCAGGTGCTGAAAAGGTAAGGCAGGCACTTTTAAAGGAAGACTTAAACGGTGCAGCTCTGACAATTGCAGGCTGTGTAGGTATGTGCTACCTTGAGCCGATTGTTGATATTTACGAAGATGATAAAGAGGTAAAGCGTCTTGTGTGCGTTACCGAAAAGGATGCAGCTAAGATTGCAGAATATGCAAAAACAGGCGACGAGCGTGCGATTTCGGATTTGCTTGTATCAGACGAAGATAAGCAGTTCCTTGAAAAGCAGACAAGAATTGCACTCAGACGCTGCGGCGTTATTAACCCTGAGGAGCTTGAGGATTTTGTATCTGCTGACGGTTATACTGCACTTAAAAAAGCAGTATGTGAAATGACTCCCGAAGAGGTTATCGAGGTAATCAAAACCTCAGGACTTGCAGGACGTGGCGGTGCAGGCTTCCCTACATGGTTTAAGTGGAATGCAGCAAGACAGTCTGACGATGAAGAAAAGTATTTAATCTGTAATGCCGACGAGGGTGACCCCGGTGCATTTATGGACAGAGCAGTTATAGAATCAGATCCTCATAATCTTATTGAGGGTATGCTCATCGGTGCATATGCAATTGGTGCAAAAAATGCGGTTGTTTATGTAAGAGCAGAGTATCCGCTTGCAATCAAAAGACTTGAAAGAGCAATTGAGCAGGCAACAGCAGCAGGCTATCTCGGTGATCATATTTTCGGAACTGATTTCTCCTGCCATATGACGATTAAGGCTGGCGCAGGTGCGTTTGTGTGCGGTGAGGAGACTGCACTTATCGAATCACTTGAGGGACATAGAGGTATGCCGCGTCTCAAGCCTCCTTTCCCTGCACAGAGCGGTTACTGGAGAAAGCCGTCAAACATCAATAATGTTGAGACGTTTGCAAATGTCAGCTGGATCATTAATAACGGTGGTGAAGCTTTTGCTGCAATGGGTACAGAGGGCTCAAAGGGAACCAAGGTATTTGCCGTTACGGGTAAGGTTAAGCGCAGCGGACTTGTTGAAATTCCAATGGGTAAAACTTTGCGTGATGTTATTTTTGATATCGGCGGCGGTATGAAGGGGGATAAGGCATTCAAGGCTGTTCAGATGGGTGGCCCGTCAGGCGGATGTATCCCTGCAAGTCTTATTGATACCGTAATTGACTATAAGGCACTCGGTGCAACAGGCGCTATTATGGGTTCAGGCGGTATGGTTGTTATGGACGAAAGCACCTGCATGGTGGGTATGGCTAAGTTTTTCCTTGACTTTACGGCTAAGGAAAGCTGCGGAAAATGTGTTCACTGCCGTATCGGTACTACCAGAATGTTAGAGATTCTGACAAGAATTACCGAGGGTAAGGGTGAAGACGGAGATGTTGAGCTGCTTGAGGAGCTTTGCTATGGTATTAAAGATGGTGCACTCTGCGGATTAGGTCAGACTGCTCCAAACCCTGTTTTAACAACAATCAAGTATTTCAAGGATGAGTATATAGCTCATATTGAGAATAAGACCTGCCCTGCAGGCGAATGCTCAAGTCTTGTTGAATATTCTATCGATTCTGATGCCTGCAAGGGTTGCACACTCTGTGCGAGAAACTGCCCTGTCGGTGCAATCAGCGGTTCAGTTAAAAATCCGCATACTATTGATGCTGATAAATGTATCAAGTGCGGCAAGTGTATTCAGTCCTGCAAATTTGGTGCAGTGGTAAGGAAGTAAGAAGGGAGCAGATTTATAGTTATGGAAATGATTAATCTTACAATTAACGGTCAAAGTGTTACTGCTCCTGCCGGCAGTACAATTTTAGAAGCAGCAAGGATGAATGGAATTTATATTCCTACTCTTTGTTATGATGAGGCAGTAGAGGTTTACGGTGCTTGCGGTCTTTGTGTTGTAGAGGCTGAGGGTGTGCCAAAGCTCCTTCGTTCCTGCTCGGCGAAAGTGTCCGAGGGAATGGTAATCAACACAGAGAGCGAAAGAGTTATAAAATCAAGAAAAATTGCGATGGAGCTTTTGGTGTCTGCTCACGATGGTGATTGCATTGCGCCTTGTCAGCTTGCATGTCCTGCAAACACAGATTGTCAGGGTTATGTTGGTCTTATTGCAAACGGAAAGTTTGATGATGCACTTGAGCTTATTAAAAATACAAATCCGCTGCCTGCATCTATCGGCAGAGTATGTCCGCATCCTTGTGAAAAGGCTTGCAGACGCGGTAAGGTTGAAGAGCCGATCAATATTGCTCAGCTTAAATTCTTTGCAGCTGATTTGGACTTGAGGGGAGCATCATATCTTCCTGAATGTGCATCTGCAACAGGTAAAAAGGTTGCCATTGTCGGCGGCGGTCCTGCCGGTCTGACAGCGGCTTATTATCTCAGAACGCTCGGTCACGAGGTTACTGTTTTTGATATGATGGATAAAATGGGTGGTATGCTCAGATATGGTATTCCGCAGTATCGTTTGCCTAAAGAGATTCTTGACAGCGAAATTAAGCTGATTGAAAAAATCGGCGTTCGTCTTGTTAACAATGTTAAATTCGGCAGTGATATCACAATGGATATGCTTAAATCAGTTAATGATGCTGTTATCCTTGCTCCCGGTGCTTGGAAATCAAGCCCTATGCGTGTTAAGGGTGAGGATATTGATGGTGTTTACGGCGGTATAGATTTTCTCAGAAGTGTGATTCAGGGTAATCCTGTTAAAATCGGCGAAAAGGTTGCTGTATGCGGCGGCGGTAATACCGCAATGGATGCCTGCCGTACTGCTGTTCGTCTTGGTGCGAAAGAGGTTTATGTAATCTACCGCAGAACCGAGAAGGAAATGCCGGCAGAGGAAATTGAGATTAAAGAGTCTAAGGAAGAGGGCGTTATTTATAAATTCCTTACAAACCCTGTTGAGATTCATGCAGAAAACGGCAGGGTTTGCGGTATGACGCTTCAGCTTATGGAGCTTGGTGAGCCGGACGCATCCGGCAGAAGGAAGCCTGTCGCTATTGAGGGCAAGACAGAATATCTTCCGCTTGACAGTGTAATTATGGCTATCGGTCAGAAGCTTGATCCTACTGATTTTTCAGATGTTGAGCTTACAGACAGAGGTACAATCCTTTCAGATGAGGACGATTTCACAACAAATCTTGACGGTGTGTTTGCTATCGGTGATGCTACAAACAAGGGTGCATCAATTGCTATTGCTGCAATCGGTGAGGCAGACCGCTGTGTTAAGTCGGTTGATGCTTACCTCAAGGGTGAACAGCTTGATTTTACACCGAAATATATCAGCAAGCGTGATGATGACAGAATTGATCTTTCAGGCAAAACCCAGCAGGCAAGAACGGTTGCAGATGTGCTTGATGCAGATATAAGAAAAAATAATTTTGACGAGGTTTCACTGGGTCTTACCGTTGAACAGGCTCAGGAAGAGGCTAAGCGTTGCCTTGAGTGTGGCTGTCGTGAATATTTCAAGTGCAAGCTTTTACAGGTTGCACAGAGATATGATATCAACCCTGAACGTTTTGCAGGTGAAATGCCGCAGAAATATACCCGCGATGAAAATTCATTCATTGAGCGTAACACAGCGAAATGTATTCTTTGCGGTCTTTGTGTGCGTTCTTGTAAAGAGGTAATGGATATTAGTGCAATCGGTCTGCTCGGCCGTGGCTTTAAGACAAGTGTTTCACCTGCCTTTGCGTTACCGCTTGACCAGACTAAGTGCACAAATTGCGGCCTTTGCGTTAAGCTTTGCCCTACAGGTGCTTTGACTGAAAAGTCATCACTTGATAAGCAGGTTCCGCTTAAGGAGCAGTATTCAATTGAGACTGTAACAGTTGAGGGCAAGTCTTGCGAATTGCTCGTATCACGCTATAACGGTGAGGTTATCAGAGCAGTGCCTAATAATGACAATGCAAGAAATTGCGGCCTTTCCCGTGAAGAATTAATTAATCTGGTAAAGTAAGAGCGTGTCAGATAAAATATTTTGAAAATATTAACCCCCATAGGGGCTTGTAATAGTATTTTATTCATACTATAATTTAAGCAGCTTTAATTATACGGAGGGCACAATGGACGAATTCAAGGTAATTGAAATAAAACGAAGTGTTTTTGAAAATAATGACAAAGAAGCTGAGCGTTTAAGAAGTGAGTTGAAAAAAGAAAAAACCTTTCTCTTAAATCTTATGTCTTCGCCCGGCAGCGGAAAAACCACTACACTAAAAGCAACGATTGCACGTCTTAAGGACGAAATGAATATCGGTGTTATGGAGGCAGATATTGACAGTGATGTTGATGCTAAAACGATTGCCGATACAGGTGTAAGATCAATTCAGCTGCATACAGGCGGAATGTGCCATCTTGATGCAGGTATGACCGAGCAGGGACTTAAGGAATTCGGCACGGATAATCTTGATCTTGTTGTGCTTGAGAATGTCGGCAATCTTGTTTGTCCTGCTGAGTTTGATACAGGCTCAAGCAAAAATGCAATGATTCTTTCGGTGCCCGAGGGTGACGATAAGCCGCTTAAATATCCGCTTATGTTTACAATTTCGGATGTTGTTTTGATTAATAAGATTGATACCAAATCCGTATTTGATTTCGATGATGCTGCAGTTGTCGAGAGAATTCATAATCTTAATCCGAATGCAGAAATTTTCTTTATTTCAGCTAAAACAGGCGAAGGTGTAGATGCCTGGTGTGACTGGCTGAGAAAAGAAGTTAAAGAGTGGAATAGCTGATGCACGAGCTTGGAGTGGTTCTGGAAATCTTTGATTTGGTAGAAGAGATTATGAAGGAACAGGGACTGAAAAAAGTATCGTCAATTACTGTTGAGGTCGGTGAGCTTTCGGGTATTCTGCCTGATTATCTCAGCGAATGCTGGAAGGTTGCACGTCTTGGCGGCACCTTTGATAATACTGAGCTCAAGCTTATTCATATTCCTGCCACAGCCCGCTGTACCTGCGGTGCGGAGTATGAAATGACAAGGAATAATCGTATCTGTCCCAAATGTCATAAAACTGATTACGAGGTAATCAAAGGCAGAGAGTTTATGGTGTTATCCATAGAAGCATGTTAATATTAATTTACACACAAAATGAAAAGGAGTAGTCTATGACTACTCCTTTTGTTTAATTATAACCATATATAATTGAGATTATTTTTTGTAGATTATATTCAAATCTCCGTCAACAAAGCCTATTCCTATAGCCGTATATGCTTTTAATTTATTTGCATATTTACCACCTTTTAAATACTCTGAAACCATTTCGGTGAACAGATTTTCAGCATCCTTCCACGAGTATTCCCTTATCAAAACAAACGGATTATCTCTTGTTGTGAAAACTTCATTACAAGCCCAGTCTGTATTATTTTCATCAAAGGAGGATGTGCCTACGAATTCAATTGACCATTTGTTATCGCCGTCATCATACAGATTAAAACAGATTGCCTTTATATCAGCAGATAAAGGCTCAGCAAAAATATTATTTAGCCAGATATCAAATGCACTGTCTTTTGTTGCTTTTTTTAGTTTATTGAATAGACTCATTATGAATTAACCTCTTGTTTTTTTATGACTCAAAAACATAAACCCTTGTTTCATACGGTCTTGTTTTGAAGCCGTTGCCCTGAACTGTCGGATTATCATAGTTGCAGAGGATTGGTGTGCCCTTTTCAAGCTCAAAGCCTGCAGGTGCCTCAAATGCAACATTATCCTCGGTGAAGGAATTTATAACAAGCAGACGCTTGCCGTTATAATTTCTCTCATAAACATAGAGCTTGCCTGAATTTTTGTAATGCTCCTTATAATCACCATAAATAGCAACCTCATTCTCCTTTTTGAATTTTATGAGCTTCTTATAGTGATTGAGGATTGAGTTCGGATCTTCCATTTCCTTTTTTGCATTGATTTCAGGATAATTCTTATTAACAGGGAACCAAGGTGTGCCTGTGGTAAAGCCTGCATTGGTGCTGTCATCCCACTGAACAGGAGTTCTTGAATTATCACGTGTTGATTTTACTGCCCATTCCCAGCATTTTTCTTCTCTGATATGCACTTTGTTCCTCGCAACATTATAGTTGTTCTTAACAAAGCAGTCCTCATAATCGTCAAGACTGTCAAGTGCAGTGTTGAGCATACCGATTTCCTGTCCCTGATAAATAAACGGTGTGCCCTGCTGAAGCATATACATATTTGCAAGCATTTTACCGGATTCAACTCTGTATTTTTCACTGCCATAGCGTGAAATAATTCTCGGGTGGTCGTGATTTTCTATGTAAAGCGTATTCCATGCCTTGCCGTTCAGCTTATACTGCCAGTTTGAAAAGGCATGCTTCATTTTTCTCAAATCAAATCTGGTTTGTATATAGTCTACCATAAAGCAGTCAGCCTCTATATGCTGAAAATGGAACATCAAATCAAGCTCTTTTTTGCCTTCGCTGATATATTTGAGTGCATTGCCAGGTGTCATCATCGGTGCTTCACCAACAGTGAAGCAGTCGTACTGATTTGTTACCTCTCGGTATTCCTGCAAATATTGATGAATATTAGGACCATCCATATAATGCTCAATTCCGCATGCTGCCGGAATTGGGAATCCGTTCGGCAATCCCTTACGCTTTGATATAAAAGTGATAACATCCTCTCGGAAGCCGTCAACGCCCATATCAAGCCAGAATTTCATGATATCCTTAACCTCTTGGCGTACTTTAGGGTTGTCGTGGTTAAGGTCAGGCTGCTTTTTAGCAAATACGTGAAGATAGTATTCGTTGAGCTTGTTGTTATATTCCCAAGCACCTCCCTCAAAGCAGGAAAGCCAATTGTTAGGCGGACGTTTCCCTCTGCCCTTGCGCCATATGTAGTAATCATGATATGGTGAGTCTTTATCCTGTGAGTCAATAAACCACTGATGTTCGTCGGATGTGTGGTTGACAACAAGGTCCATTATAACCTTGATTCCACGCTTATGTGCTTCATCAAGAACTTTTTTGAACAGCTCAAGATTACCATAATCCTCGTGAATATTTCTATAGTCAGCAATATCATAACCATAATCAGCGTTAGGTGATGGATAAAGCGGTGAAAACCAGATGCAGTTAATACCTAAATCCTCAAGATAATCGAGCTTGCTGAGTACACCCTCCAGATCGCCTATTCCATCACCATTGCCGTCGCAGAATGAGCGAGGCCAGATCTGATATACAACTAATTCCTTGTACCAATCCTTCATAATAATTCCCCTTATATTTCAATTTGTCAGGGTATGTGTGCCGGATATTTTATCACCCTTAATTATATCGTAACAGAAATATTGAGTATTTACAAGAAAATTTTATATTGATATAAATTATTAATCCGGTATATAAATTATTTGCGGAATATCGCAGTAACATAAAAGAAAAGCAGGATAATTTTACCCTGCTTGTTGATTTGACTAAAATAAGGAACTATCAATTAATAATGCTATGCTCAAATGATTTAAAATTCCAGTTATATATCTTTAAAATTTCCGCTGCATCTTGCATAAAAGAAATTATCACATTTCTAAAGGAATTATAATCAACCTCATCATAACCTAAATCATAATCAAAATATACATTGCTTTCTTTCCAGAAAAGATTATTCCACGAAATTTCTACACTATTTTCTCGTCTGAAGAAGCATACACTTGGCATAATACTTCCGGTTTTGGCTGATAACCAACAATGTCTTTGAATCCATCTGCTTTTAGCAAAATGCCACAAATCAAATTCCAAATCAGTATTGTCATCAAATTCATCAGCAGAGCATAACATAGTGTTAATATCTGCATTTGGAACAGGTAATGGAAAAGGGTCATATCCAAGTATATATTCGATATTACTATACATCCAATCTATGATATATTGAATTTCTCCAAAATATGTATATTTAGAATTATCATAATTATAAGACATTAACTGCTTTCCTTTTATCCATAATTCTAAGTAAAAATCCGGTAAGCTATCGTTATAATTATCTTTTTCAAAAG
>CAMWPJ010000005.1 GCA_947176035.1 uncultured Clostridia bacterium
AAAATATGGTTAGAATATTACAAGGAGTGATTTTTGTGAATATCAGACCAAGTGCAACCATAAGACAGAATTACAACGAAATATCAATGCTTTGCAAGCAGACAGGCGAGCCTGTATATCTCACTAAAAACGGCGAGGGTGATTTGGTTGTAATGGATATGGAGTCCTTTACAAGAAAAGAAAAAATGCTCAAGCTCAGAGAACAGCTTTTGGCTGTGGAA
Organism: uncultured Clostridia bacterium; assembly: GCA_947176035.1. GTDB lineage: Bacteria > Bacillota > Clostridia > Oscillospirales > Acutalibacteraceae > Eubacterium_R. The sequence goes on from CAMWPJ010000005.1 coordinate 222, forward strand.
GAAGAAAGATTGGCGGGAATTAACGGAGTTTCACTCAATGAGCTTGATGACGTATTGGAACGTGTTATTGACGAGGTGTGATAATGAAGAAACATAAAGTTATTGTGTCTCAAACAACACTTGATATGCTGAAAGAGCATATTGCTTTTATTGCAAATGTGGATAAGAATGCTGCAAGGAATACGAAAAACAGATTATTAGAGGCTTTTAAATCACTTGAGGAAATGCCCCAAAGATATCCTTTTTTTAATGAGCAGTATATTCCCTCAAATAAATATCATAAAATGTATGTTGAAAAGTGGTATCTGGTGCTGTATCAGATCAAGGATGAGACTGTATATATTGATTTTGTTTTAGATTGCAGAAAAGATTATACTTGGCTTATTAAATAACCCTTGACATTCTTCGTTTTTATGGTATAATCATTACGCCGCATATTATAGGCTTAAGTTATATACATTATATATACGCCTATCGTAGCGAGACTTGGATAAGGAGATAATTTACTATGTATGCTGTTATTGTAACAGGCGGTAAGCAGTACAAGGTATCAGAGGGCGATGTACTTTACATCGAAAAGCTCGCTGTAGAGGCTGAGGAAGAAATCACTTTCGACAATGTTCTTGCAGTAGGTGCTGATGATAGCTTCAAGGCAGGCAAGGATTGTGCAGGCTCAACTGTTTCTGCTAAGGTTCTTAAGAATGGCAAGGGTAAGAAAATCACTGTATTTACTTACAAGCCAAAGAAGGACGAGAAGCGCAAGAAGGGTCATCGTCAGCCATATACAAAGGTTGAGATTACCGCTATCAATGCATAATGATTGAAATAGAATTTTACAAGGGCATCAATGGTCTTTGCGGATTTCTGGCAAGCGGTCACGCATACAGCGGCGAAAGCGGAGAGGATGTTATTTGTGCATTCGTATCCAGTGCTTGTCTTATGACTGCAAATACAGTTACGGAAATTCTCGGTCTTGATGCTGACGCTCAGTCTGATGACGGTTATCTCAAGCTAATGATTCTTGAGAACAGTGCATCAGCTCAGGATATTCTGAATGGTTTAAAGCTCCATTTAACAGAGCTTGAAAAGGATTATCCTGAAAACATAAAAGTGATTTATCGGAGGTGTAACAATGCTTAAGTTAGATTTACAGCTTTTCGCTCATAAGAAAGGTATGGGTTCTACTAAGAACGGCCGTGACTCAGAGTCAAAGCGTCTCGGTGCTAAGAGAGCTGATGGTCAGTTCGTTCTTGCCGGTAACATTCTTTACCGCCAGAGAGGAACTCACATTCATCCGGGCAATAACGTAGGTATCGGTAAGGATGATACTCTTTTCGCTCTTATTGATGGTACAGTTAAGTTCGAGAAAATGGGTAAGGACAGAAAAAAGGTTTCTGTTTATCCTGTTGAGCAGTAATATATTAAGTATAAAGCACGGACTTTATGTCCGTGCTTTTGTTTATTAAATACGAGGGGAGTATGCCATGGGATTGTTTGGTAAAAAGTCTACAGCGTATAATGCAGAAAAAAGGAATAAGATGATAAATTATACACATCTTAATTCTCACTATTGCAAAATGGGGCAGACTGTGATTGCAGGTGACTCAATAACAGAAATATTCAACCATACCGAGCTTTATGCCGATTATATAAAAACCAGCGGCAAGGCTGTATATAATAGAGGTATCAGCGGTGATACGAGTGACAGATTTCTCGAACGCTTTGAAAGCAATGTGCTTAGTATTCAGCCGTCAAATATTGTTCTGCTTATCGGCACAAATGATTTTGGTTATGGCTTGCCTATGCAGGATACTGTGAACAATATTGATAAAATATTAAGTATGATTGCTGAAAAATGCAGCGGTGCAAATGTGATTTTACAGGCGGTTTATCCTGTTAACATACAGATGCGCAGATATGATAAAAAGAAAAACACAAAAATTCCTGAGTTAAATGCAATGCTTAAAAAGCTTGCGGATAAGCATTTGGTAACTTTTCTTGATCTTACAGCTCAGCTTTCGGACAGCAACGGTGATTTGAAGGCAGACTATACATATGACGGGCTACATCCTAATGTGTTTGGTTTTGAGGTCGTGGCTGAAAAGGTTATTCCGTTACTGAAATAATTTATAGATAATATTTATATATAAGTAAAAACTGAGCTATCACTTTTGATAACTCAGTTTTTATAATTTAGCAGGATTGTCGGTCTGATCTAAAAGATAATCAATACATTTGCTGTGTTAGATGTTATTATTACAAGCGGCGGCAATGGCGGTGATGGTCCTATTGAGCTGCCTGATATTGAGCTTTAATTCTGAAAGTAAATAACTAAAGAAAGCACAAATGGGAAGCATTCTCATTTGTGCTTTTTGTGTATAATTTATGCTGTAGATAAGGCATATTGAAATGTTTTAACCTATATTGTCCAAAAAATAACAATAAGACTAATTATTTCTTGCATTGCAGGGCAAAATAATATATAATATATACGCAAAATTTTATTGTTAAAAATTTATTATTATATAGAGAGGTAATACAATGGACGCATTAAACAAAAAAACGATTGAAGACATTGACGTTAAGGGCAAAAGAGTTCTTGCTCGCTGTGATTTCAATGTTCCGCTTAAAGACGGCGAAATTACAAATGACAAGAGAATTGTTGCTGCTCTTCCTACTATTAAGTATCTTATGGAGAATGGCGCAAAGGTTATCCTTTGCTCACATCTCGGCAGACCAAAGGGCGAGTATAAGCCTGAGTTCAGCCTTGCTCCTGTAGCTAAAAAGCTTTCAGAGTATCTTGGTACTGAAGTTAAGCTTGCTGAGGATGAGAATGTTGTAGGCGACAATGCAAAGGCTATTGCCGATGAGCTTAAAGACGGCGAAGTAATGCTCCTTGAAAATGTACGTTACAGAAAAGAAGAGACAAAGAACGAAGAGAACTTCTCAAAAGAGCTTGCGTCTCTTGCAGATATCTTTGTTAACGATGCTTTCGGTACTGCACACAGAGCTCATTGCTCAACAACAGGTGTTGCATCATATCTTCCTGCTGTTTGCGGTTATCTTATTCAGAAGGAAATCAAGTTCATGGGCGGCGCACTTGCTGAGCCTAAGAGACCTCTTGTTGCAATTCTCGGCGGTGCTAAGGTTTCAGATAAAATCGGCGTAATTGCAAACCTTATTGAAAAGTGCGACACAATCATCATCGGTGGCGGTATGGCTTATACCTTTATGAAATTCCTCGGTCACAGCATCGGCGATTCACTTCTTGAGGCTGACTGGGTTGAAAAAGCAGGTGAAATGATGAAGTCTGCTGAAGAGAAGGGTGTTAAGTTCCTTATCCCTGTTGATAACAAGGTTGGTAAGGAGTATGACGAGAATACAGAGTTTATGGTAGTAAACAGTGACGAAATTCCTGACGGTTGGATGGGTCTTGATATCGGTCCTAAGACAGAGGAAATGTTTGCTGATGCTATCAAGGGTGCAGGCACAGTAATCTGGAATGGTCCTATGGGTGTATCTGAGTGGGATAACTTTGCATCAGGTACAATTACAGTTGCTAAGGCTGTTGCTGAGTCAGGTGCTATTTCAGTAATCGGTGGCGGTGATTCAGTTGCTGCTGTTACAAAGCTTGGCTTTGCTGACAAGATGAGCCATATCTCAACAGGCGGCGGCGCATCACTTGAGTTCCTTGAGGGTAAGGATCTCCCCGGTATTTGTGCACTTGCTGATAAGGACTAATTATGGGCAGATATTTTAATAGCTTTCCGACTAATTTACCTCCTGAGCATATAAATGCCATTATAAATGATTTCTATAGCTTTCACAATTTTAAGCCTTATGAATATAAGGGCGAAAGTTGGATGAAATGCGGAAAAGGTATACTTGTCGCTCCCCAAATTATGAGAGTAAATGTTCAGTGCAATGCTATTACGATTGAGGCGTTTGTAAGATATTCGATTTTACCTGGTGTGTATATCGGTGAGTTTGAACTTGACGACAGCTTTTTTATGTGTGTTCCTAAAAAGGCACTGTTGTCTAAGTTGAGAAATCTTGAGATGTATTTGGGATTTAATCCTGCATTTCAGTATCAGCAGATGAATTCTAATATGCCGAATATGCAAATGCCGGTGCAAAATCAACAGTTTAATAATAGTAATATGAACTATGTGCCTGTAAATAATCAGGCAAATGTTAAGATGTGCCCGCGGTGTGCGAAGTCAGCATCTTTCGAATCGGAATTTTGCACAAATTGCGGCAATAAATTTTAACTACTAAAAGGAGAATGAAATTATGAATAAAAATCTCAGAAAAGCTGTTATTGCAGGTAACTGGAAGATGAACAATACTCCTGCACAGACAACAGCACTTATTAACGAAATGAAGCCGCTTGTTGCTGACGCAGATTGTGATGTAGTTCTTTGCGTGCCATTTGTTGATGTTCCTGCTGCAGTTGAGGCTGCAAAGGGTTCAAACATCAAAATCGGTGCAGAGAATGTTCATTTTAAGGACAGCGGTGCTTATACCGGTGAGGTATCAGCAGATATGCTCCTTGAGCTGGGTGTTGAATATGTAGTTATCGGTCACAGCGAAAGAAGACAGTATTTTGCAGAGACAGACCAGACAGTAAATCTTCGCACGCTCAAGGCTCTTGAAAAGGGTCTTAAGCCTATCGTTTGTGTTGGTGAAACCCTTGAGCAGAGAGAGCTTGGTTATACAGAGACTCTCCTTAAGTATCAGACCAAAATGGCACTCACAAACGTTTCAGCTGAGCAGCTTGAGAATGTAATTATCGCATATGAGCCTGTATGGGCTATCGGCACAGGCGTAACAGCTACTGCAGATCAGGCTGACGAGGGCAACGGCTTTGTACGTGAGGCAATTGCAGAGGCTTATGGTGCTGATATGGCGGAAAAGGTAACCATTCAGTATGGCGGCTCAATGAATGCAAAGAACGCAGATGAGCTTGTTGCTAAGGTAAATGTTGACGGCGGACTTATCGGCGGCGCATCTCTTAAGGCTGAGGATTTCTCAATCATTGTTAAGGCTGCAAGCAAATAAATAATTTGTGGGTGGGTTAATACCTGCCCACTTAAGCTATAAAGGACTATGGAGGAAAATACTATGAAAAAGCCTGTCGTGCTTTGTATTATGGATGGATTTGGTAAAAATTCATCCGATTACGGCAATGCAGTTGTTGCTGCGAATAAAGTAAATCTTGATAAAATTATGGCTGAGAATCCGTACACCTATATTGGTGCATCAGGTATGGATGTTGGTTTGCCTGACGGACAGATGGGTAACTCAGAGGTTGGTCACACAAATATCGGTGCAGGCAGAATTGTTTATCAGGAGCTTACAAGAATTACTAAGTCAATTGAAGACGGCGATTTCTTTGAGAATGAAGCTATGAAAGCTGCTGTTCAGAATGCAATTGATAACGGCACTGCACTTCATCTTATGGGTCTTATGAGTGATGGCGGTGTTCACTCTCACAATTCTCACATTTGGGCAATTGTTGAGCTTGCTAAGAAAATGGGACTTGAAAAGGTTTATTTACACTGTATTATGGATGGACGTGATGTTCCGCCTACAAGCGGTAAGGATTTTGTTGCAGATGCAATCAACAAGCTTGATGAAATCGGTGTGGGTAAGGTTGCTACAATTGTCGGCAGATACTACGCTATGGACAGAGATAATAATTGGGACAGAGTTAAAAAGGCATATGATGCACTTGTTTTCGGCAAAGGTATTCAGACTGCTGATCCTGTTCAGGCAATTGAAGAGTCATACGCAAAGGTTGATGCTGACGGCAAGAATGTAACAGACGAGTTTATCGAGCCAACAGTTTGCCTTGAAAATGAGGGCAGAATCAGCGAAAATGACAGCATTGTATTCTTCAATTTCCGCCCTGACAGAGCAAGAGAAATTACAAGAACTTTTGTTGATGATGATTTCAAGGGCTTTGAGCGTGACAGAATCCCTGTAACATATGTTTGTATGACACAGTATGATGCTACAATGCCAAATGTGCTTGTTGCTTTCAAACCACAGAGTCTTGCAAATACACTTGGTGAGTACCTTGCAAAGAATGATATGACACAGCTCAGAATTGCAGAGACCGAGAAATATGCGCATGTAACCTTCTTCTTCAACGGTGGTGTTGAGGCTGTCAACGAGGGTGAGGACAGAATTCTCATTCCTTCACCAAAGGTTGCAACCTATGACCTCAAGCCTGAAATGAGCGCTTATGAGGTTTCGGAAAAGCTTGACGAGGCAGTACTCTCAGGCAAATATGATGTTGTGATTGTTAACTTTGCAAACTGCGATATGGTTGGCCACACAGGTATTTTTGACGCGGCTGTTGCAGCTGTTGAGGCGGTTGATAAGTGTGTTGGTTCACTTTATGAGGCTGTTAAAAAAATGGGTGGCTGTCTGTTTATCACAGCAGACCATGGTAATGCTGACCAGATGAAGGAGCCGGATGGCTCACCGTTTACTGCACACACAACAAGCCCTGTTCCGTTTGTTGCTGCAAACTGCGGCGAGGGTATTGAACTCCGCGAAGGCGGCAGACTTTGTGATATCGCACCAACAATGCTCAAAATGCTCGATCTTCCTCAGCCTGAGGAAATGACAGGCGAGTCATTAATAAAATAAATTTGAGGACCGATTATTCGGTCCTTGTTTTTTAATATATTATATTGTTATAGGAGGGTTTATGGACAATACACAAAAATTCAGCGGCAGAGCACAGGACTACACAAAGGGCAGACCCGGATATCCGCAGGCATTATTTGACTGTTTGTATGATAAATATAGCTTTTCCGACAGCTCGGTAATTGCCGATATCGGTGCAGGGACAGGCAAATTTTCAAAGTATCTGCTTGATATGGGCAGTAAAGTTTATCTTGTTGAGCCAAATGATGATATGCGTTTAGTAGCACAGAGTGAGCTTTCAGATTACAGTAAGGCTGTTTTTGTTAACGGCAGTTCTGAGACAACAATGCTTAGCGATACCTCAGTTGATTTTGTTACAGCAGCACAGGCATTTCATTGGTTTGATGCAAAGAAATTTAAAAAAGAATGTAAAAGAATTTTAAAGCCTGATGGCAAGGTTGCTTTGATATGGAATACACGTGATATGAGTAGTGAGTTCAACTTCAAAAGCTATGAGATTTACAAAAAGTATTGCCCGCTTTTCAAGGGATATCATGGTGGTATGAAGGATGATGACGAGCGTATTTCAGATTTTTTTGACAATAATTGTGATAAATTTATTTTTGAAAATCCGCTCATATTTACAAAAAATAAATTTATCACACGCAGTTTATCTGCTTCGTATTCGCTAAAAATCGGTGATGAGAATTTTGATGAATATGTTAAAGCTCTTGAGAATTTATTTGACGAATATGCTGAAAATGATGTTGTTGTTATGAAAAATAATACAACTGCTTATATCGGAGCAGTTAAATAATTTTATATTATAGGAGTATGCTATGAAAAAATATGATGTGATTTTATTTGATATGGACGGAACTTTGACAGATTCGTCACCGGGAATTATGAATTCCATAATTCATGCACTGAAAAAGTATAATATCAGTGTTGAAAATACGGACGAGCTGAAAAAGTTTCTTGGACCCCCACTTCATGAATCGTTCAGGGATTTTTATGGATTTGATGAAAAAAAGGCAATGGAGGCAGTCTTGTTTTATCGTGAATATTTCAGCACAAACGGACTTCTGGAAAATGCAGTTTATGATGGAATACCTGATCTTCTTAAGATATTGAAGGAAAATGGAAAAAGGCTGATTGTTGCAACCTCAAAGCCACAGGATTTTACCGATAGGATTATGGATAATTTCAGTCTTGCGAAGTATTTTGAGTTTGTTGCAGGCTCAAATATGGATGGTACAAGGTCGAAAAAAGCAGAGGTTATTGAGTATGCACTTCATAGCTGTAAGATTACCGATAAGTCGAAAGTGGTTATGATTGGCGACAGAATGCACGATATTCTTGGCGCGAAAACGGTTGGTGTTGATTCGATTGGTGTTGAATATGGTTATGGCGATTATGATGAGCTGTTGGATGCAGGTGCGACTTATATTGTTAAAACGGTTAGGGAGTTAGAAAAAATATTAATCTGAATTATTATTTATCTTAGTATGTGTTGGATAAACAATTGTAAGGTGTGATGTGGGCATCACTTCCTGCGAACCACGTAATCTACGTCAACGTAGGGGTAAACATTGTTCTTCCGTTAAATCATTATGGTATCCGCTGGCGCACATTGTGCGCCCCTACGGGTAATATCTCAGCTCAACACCAAACTATAATTTGTATGATATAAGGAGAATATATGATTAAAGCAATCTTTTTTGATTTGGACAGAACCCTGCTTAACAGTGATAAAATTATACCTGATTCCGCAAAATCAGCATTGACGGAATGTAAATGCAGAGGTATAAAACTTTTTGTCGCTACTGCAAGACCGCCTATTCTTGATAGAATGCTTAACTGGGGTGATGAAGAATTCAGCCTGTTTGACGGAGGTATATATTGCAATGGAGGATGTATAGAAATTGATAAAAATATATTTTATACATATATACCCTCAAATATTGTGTTATACTGTGCTGAAGCTGTAAAAAAATATGAGGGTTTAAATATTGCTTTGCAAATGAAGAATGAAAAGCACGCCTTCAATAATCCGTTAGATGATTTTGCGTATGATATCTGGGGAATAAAAAAATCTGAAACTGTAAAAATAACATCTGATTGTGCAGCACAGACTGTAAAAATTTTAATTTATTATGAAAACATGATGGATATTGTAAGCAAGTTGCCGATAGAAATGATTGAAGATTTGCAAGGGTATTGCGATAAAAAAGTGAATTTTTGTCTTACAGACAGTGGGAAAATAATTCAGATTACTGCAAAAACGGCAACAAAATATAATGCGGCTGAAAGGGTAAGAAAGCATTTTGGTTTTTTAAAGGAAGAGATTGCAGTATTCGGTGACGATATGAATGATATCGAAATGCTTAAAGGTTATGATAATTCTACTGCGATGGGTAATGCAGATGAACAGGTAAAGGCAATTGCAGGCTTTGTTACAAAAAGCAATGATGATGACGGCATTGCCTATGCAATATCAGATTTACTTAAAATTATATGAGGTGACTATGAAAACATTATATGTATCAGATTTGGATAAAACTCTGCTTAGGAGTAATCAGAAAACATCAGATTATACCAACAAAACAATTAATTCATTGGTCGAAAAGGGTTTGCTGTTTTCGTATGCAACTGCGAGGTCATATGTAACTGCTCATAAAGTAACTCATGGGATGAATGCCGAAATTCCCTTGATTGTATATAATGGTACATTTGTAATTGATAATGCAACCGGTGAAATTTTAATTTCCAACTATCTGAATGATGCTGATAAGTTGTTGGATGATTTGATTAATCATGAGATTTATCCTATCGTTTATTCGTATATTGATTCATTGGAAAAATTTTCGTATTATGAGGAAAAATGCAACAGCCATACTCTGCAGTTTATCAAATCAAGAAAAAATGATGTAAGAGAAAATCGTGTTGATTCTGAAAATGAGCTGTACAATGGTAATATTTTTTACTTTACCTGTATTGATGATGAAGCTAAACTTAAGCCGTTATATGAAAAATATAAGAAAATATATCATTGTATTTATTACAGAGAGCCTTATTCAAATGAATGGTGGCTTGAAATCATGCCGCAGAATGCATCAAAGGCAAACGCAATCAGACAACTTAAAGAGCATTTGAATTGCGACAGGGTGGTTGCTTTTGGTGATGGTGAAAATGATGTGGATATGTTTGAAATTGCTGACGAGGGTTATGCCGTTGAAAATGCAGTTGATGAATTAAAAGCGATTGCCACACAGGTTATCGGAAGTAATGATGAAGATGCTGTTGCTAAATGGCTTATGCAGAATGCAGAATTTTAATTATAATTATGAATGTTATGTTTTTTAACAAACTTGTTTCACGCTGTTTTGTAACCGTTTGTTTGCTCTTTAAATGGGGGATTTTGTAAAAATTCCGTGTGGAACAGACCGTTGTCTATTACACTGTATATACATATTTTTGTGCTCTGATAAAATAAAAAATACAATATATTGTGTTTTATTTGTGATTTTGGTATTGACAGGCAACTAAATATTTGATATCATTATCACAGTCACTTATTTAGATGTAACTAATTTGTAACATATTTTAAGAGGGTAGAAATATGAAGATTATAAAACGTAACGGCTCCGAGGCTGATTTTGATTTAAACAAGATAGTTGTTGCTGTATCAAAGGCAAATGCAGCCTGTAAAAAGGAAGAGCTTTCACAAAGCCAGATAAATGAAATTGCAGAATATGTTGAGTTTAAAATTTCAAAGGCAAACCGTGCTTTATCTGTCGAAGAAATACAGGATATAGTTGAAAATCAGATTATGGCACAGGGTGCTTTTGATGTTGCGCGACTTTATGTTAAATATCGCTATAACCGTTCTCTTATCAGAAAGGCTAATACTACCGATAATCAGATTCTTTCTCTCATCGAATGTAATAATGAGGAGGTTAAGCAGGAAAATTCCAATAAAAATCCTACCGTCAACTCCGTTCAGCGTGACTATATGGCAGGTGAGGTTTCAAAGGATATTACAAAGAGAATTCTTTTGCCGCAGGATATTGTTGATGCACATGAGCAGGGAATTATCCATTTTCATGATGCTGATTATTTTGCACAGCATATGCATAACTGCGATCTTGTAAATCTTGAGGATATGCTCCAAAACGGAACAGTTATTTCTGACACAATGATTGAAAAGCCGCACAGCTTTTCCACAGCCTGCAATATTGCGACTCAGATTATTGCGCAGGTTGCGTCAAGCCAGTACGGCGGTCAGTCCATTTCTCTTGCGCATCTTGCACCGTTTGTTCAGGTCAGCAGAGAAAAAATCCGCCGCGATATTCTTGACGAAGCTGCACAGCTTAATATTGAAATGAATGAGGCACAGGTGTCTCAGCTTACAGAAAAGCGCCTTCGTGATGAGGTGAGCAGAGGTGTTCAGACCATTCAGTATCAGGTTGTAACCCTTCTCACAACGAACGGACAGGCTCCTTTTGTTACTGTATTTATGTATCTTAACGAGGCTAAAAACGAGCAGGAAAAGAAGGATTTAGCACTTATTATTGAGGAAACCCTCAAGCAGAGAATTCAAGGCGTTAAGAATGAGGACGGTGTTTGGATTACTCCTGCGTTCCCTAAGCTTATTTATGTTCTTGAAGAGGATAATGTTGACGATAATTCACCATTCTTCTATCTCACAGAGCTTGCAGCAAGATGTACTGCAAAGAGAATGGTTCCTGACTATATTTCCGAAAAGAAGATGAAGGAGCTTAAAGAGGGCAACTGCTTCCCTGTAATGGGCTGCCGCTCAAATCTTTCACCATGGAAGGATAAAAACGGTAACTATCAGTTCTATGGCAGATTTAATCAGGGTGTAGTAACTATTAATCTTGTTGATATTGCCTGTTCTTCAGGCGGCGATATGACAAAGTTCTGGAAGATATTTGATGAACGTCTGGAGCTTTGCTATCGTGCACTTATGTGCCGTCATAACAGACTTAAGGGTACACTTTCTGATGCTGCACCGATTCTGTGGCAGCATGGTGCGATTGCAAGACTCGGTAAGGGCGAGAAAATTGATAAGCTCCTTGTAGGTGGTTATTCAACAATCAGCCTTGGTTATGCCGGTCTTTATGAATGCACAAAGTATATGACAGGTATGAGCCATACTGATGAAAATGGCGGTAAGAAGTTTGCTCTTGATGTGATGCGTTATATGAATGATGCCTGCAATAAGTGGAAAAAGGAAACCACAATCGGTTTTGGTATCTATGGCACACCGCTTGAGTCAACTACATATAAATTTTCAAAATGTTTGCAAAAGCGTTTCGGCATAATTCCGGGTGTAACGGATAAGAACTATATCACGAATTCATATCATGTTCACGTGACGGAAGAGATTGATGCTTTCTCCAAGCTTTCATTTGAGGCTCCATTCCAGGAACTTTCAACAGGCGGAGCAATCTCATATGTTGAAGTACCTAATATGCAAAATAACATTCCTGCAGTTTTGCAGATTATGCGTTATATCTACGACAATATTATGTATGCTGAACTTAACACAAAGTCTGACTATTGTCAGTGCTGCGGCTATGACGGTGAAATTCAGATTGTTGAAAATGAGCATGGCAAATTGATTTGGAGATGCCCTAAATGCGGCAATGAGGATCAGGATAAGATGAATGTTGCCAGAAGAACCTGCGGTTATATCGGCACACAGTTCTGGAATCAGGGCAGAACACAGGAAATTAAGGAAAGAGTTTTACATCTGTAAAAGTGAAGGCTGTCCTGAATATGGACAGCCTTGTTTTTTATATGGATAGGAGAATCGTTATGAACTACGGTGAAATTAAGAAAAATGATATTGCCAATGGTGAGGGCGTTCGTACCTCGCTGTTTGTGTCGGGCTGCCGTCATCATTGCAAAAACTGCTTTAACCGGGATACCTGGGATTTTGGATTCGGTGAGCTTTTTACTGAAAAAACAATGGAAGAGATTTTTAGTGCCTGTGAGCCAAACTGGATAAATGGTCTTTCTCTGCTTGGCGGTGAACCCTTTGAGCCTGAAAATCAGAAGGTGCTGCTTCCGTTTCTGATTATGTTTAAGGAGAGATTTCCTGACAAAACAATATGGTGCTATTCAGGCTTTACCTTTGAAGAAATAATTGGTAAATTAAACTCAAGGGCTTTTACTAATACCAGTACGGAGATGCTCGGTCTTATTGACGTGCTTGTTGATGGTCGTTTTGTTGAGGAAAAAAAGGATATTTCACTTGTTTTTCGCGGCTCGTCCAATCAGCGTGTTATTGATGTGAAAAAGAGTCTTGACAGCGGTTCGGTTGTGCTTTATTTGGAATAGTTATTTGAGGTGTCAAAATGTACGAATTAAATCAAGTTGGTGAGAAAAGCTATTATATAAATTGTCCTGCAAAAATCGGAATCTATAAGCAGAATGATACGGACGTTTATCTGATTGACAGCGGCAATGACAAGGATGCCGGCAGAAGAGTACGTAGAATTTTGGATGAAAAAGGCTGGAAGCTAAAGGGGATTATTAATACTCATTCAAATGCAGACCATATCGGCGGCAATAAGTATCTGCAGAATCAGACAGGCTGTAAGATTTTTGCAAAGGGTATTGAAAAGGCTTTTACCGAGCATCCGATTTTAGAGCCGTCTTTTCTTTACGGCGGTTATCCGTGTAAGGATTTAAGACATAAATTTCTTCTTGCAGATGCAAGCAATGTTGTGGATGTTGAAGATGAAGATTTCCCGAGTGAGCTTGAGATAATAGATTTAAAGGGCCATTTTTTTGATATGATCGGTATTCGTACTCCGGATGATACGGTTTTTCTTGCTGATTGTGTAAGCAGTGCGTTTACACTTGATAAATATCAGATTTCTTTTATCTATGATATAGCGGAATATCTTAATACACTTGATAAAATTGAGAATATGCAGGCAAAAATGTTTGTTCCTGCACATGCGGACGCAACAGCGGATATAAGTACTCTTGCTCAGCTTAACCGTAATAAGGTTGTGGAAATTGCGGATAAAATACAGGCTGATCTTAAAATACCAATGTGTTTTGAAGAATTGCTGAAAAAAATATTTGATGACTATAAGCTAACAATGAATTTTGAACAGTATGTTTTGGTTGGCAGCACGGTTAAATCGTATTTATCATATCTTAAAGACAATGGAAAAATAACAGCTGAATTTATTGAAAATAAGCTATTATGGAAAGTAATATGTGAATAGAGATAAAATAAAAACAGGTAATCCGATAGATTACCTGTTTTGTTATATCCGAATATGGATTATACAATACCCTGAGCCATCATAGCGTCTGCAACCTTCATAAAGCCGGCAATGTTTGCACCGACAACGAAGTTGTCAACAGCATCAAACTGCTCGCAAGCGTCCTTCATATGATAATAAATATTAATCATAATGCCCTTAAGCTTAGCATCAACTTCATCAAATGTCCAGCTTGAGCGGATTGAGTTCTGACCCATTTCAAGAGCAGATGTTGCAACACCGCCTGCGTTTGATGCCTTACCCGGAATGAAAAGAACATTTTTATCAAGGAATACCTGGGTAGCCTCAGCGTTTGTAGGCATATTTGCACCCTCGCAAACTGCATAGCAGCCTGTGTCGGCAAGTCTTTCAGCCTGCTCCTTGTTAATTTCGTTTTGTGTAGCACAAGGAAGAGCAACGTCACATGTTACGTTATCCCAGATTGAGCCTTCACCATAGGTTGCATCAGGATGAATCTCAAGATATGCACTGATTCTCTTACGGTCAACCTCTTTGATTTTCTTAACAGCTTCAACGTCAATACCGTTTTCGTCGATGATATAGCCTGTTGAATCTGAGCATGAAATAACCTTTGCACCAATTTGTGTAGCCTTTTCCATAGCGTAGATAGCAACGTTACCTGAACCTGAAACAGCAACTCTTGAGCCTGAGATATCCTTGCCGTGGTCCTTAAGGAGCTCTTCTGTAATATAAACAAGACCATAGCCTGTAGCTTCTGTTCTTGCAAGTGAGCCGCCGAAGCTTAAGCCCTTACCAGTGAGACAGCCTTCAGAACGGTTTGTGAGCTTTTTGTACTGACCGTAGAGATAACCAACCTCACGTGCGCCTGTACCGATATCACCTGCAGGAACGTCCTCATCTGCACCGATATACTTATAAAGCTCGTTCATAAATGCCTGGCAGAAACGCATGATTTCCATATCACTCTTGCCCTTAGGATCAAAGTCGGAACCACCCTTAGCACCACCGATTGGAAGACCTGTAAGGCTGTTCTTGAAAATCTGCTCGAAGCCGAGGAATTTGATAATGCTGAGATTTACACTTGGATGAAGTCTGAGACCACCCTTGAAAGGACCGATAGCTGAATTGAACTGTACACGGTAGCCGCGGTTTACGTGCACCTCGCCGTTATCGTCAACCCAAGGAATACGGAACATAATTTGTCTTTCTGGCTCAACGAGTCTTTCAAGCAAGCCTGTTTTCTGGTATCTTGGATCGTTGTCAACTACAGGAGCCAAAGATTCAAGCACCTCTTCTGCAGCCTGGATAAATTCAGGCTCATTAGGATTTTTGATTTTTAAATCATGTAAAACTTTTTCTGAATAAGTCATAATGATTCCCTCCCAGATATAATATGTAATAAACAGAAAACAGAGACAATAATTTATAATTATATACTCTGTGAAGTGCCCTCGAAAGCACTTTAGGTGAATTATAGCAACATTGATTTGAGATGTCAAATTTTTAGTGTATAAATATACAAAACGCGTATATTTATAGGTTTGGGCGACGTTTTTTGACTTGTATTTCGCTTTTTTATATGTTAGAATATCGATTGGAAACTACAGTTAAAGGAGTAAAAGATGGAACTTTCATCATATTTCAAAAGCATTATTAATCAGGACAGAAGTGCTGTTGTAATCTGTGATTTACAGCACATAATTATTTATATGAATCCGGCAGCTATATCAAGATACAGCAAAAGCGGCGGTGCACAGCTGATAGGCAAAAGCCTTTTAGCCTGCCACAATGCAAAATCAGAAGAAATAATAAATCAGGTGATTTCCTGGTTTGAAAAAAGCAAGGATAATAATATTATATATACTTTCCGTAATGAAAAAGAAAACAAGGATGTATATATGGTTGCATTAAGGGATGATGATGGTGCACTTATAGGCTACTATGAAAAGCATGAGTACCGTAGTGCAGAAACAATGAAATTATATGATTTTGAATAAAAAGCGGTGAATATCCTTGGACCAGCTTAAAGCATAGTTGACATAACAATATCTATATGATAAAATCGCAAAAAGAATATTGTACTGCCACCGGGTAGTAATGAAAGCAAAAGCATTCAGTTGCACATCGTTAGGTCTTAGAAGATGTGTAATCCGAATGCTTTTTTATTTGGAGGAATATTATATGAAATTTTTAAAATCCTTTAAACGTTTAACGAAATTCGAGTTTGTATTGTGGTTTTTATCTGTGTCTGCAATAGCTATATCCTTTTTGTTTGGCACTCATAAAGATATAATTACAATTATCGCATCTCTTATAGGTGTTACAGCACTTATTTTTGTTGCAAAAGGTGATGTGTTTGGACAGATACTTACTGTTGTGTTCAGTGTTTTTTATGCCATAATTTCATTCAGATTCAGCTATTACGGTGAAATGATAACCTATCTTGGTATGACTGCACCGATTGCGGTAATGTCAGTTATCACATGGCTTAAAAACCCTTATGAAAAGGGCGAAAATGAAGTGAAAATAGCAAATCTGACAAAGAAAAAAATTATTATTTTGATATTGCTTACTATATTTGTGACGTTTATATTTTATTTTATATTAAAATATTTCAATAATGCGAATTTATTTATGAGCACAGTGTCAATTGCGACAAGCTTTTCAGCCTCTGTATTAATGCTTTTGCGTTCGCCGTATTACGCTGTTGCTTACGCCTGCAATGATGTTGTGCTGATTGTTCTTTGGGTAATGGCTGCAATGCAGGATATAGCCTTTTTATCGATGATAATATGCTTTGTAATATTTTTTGTTAATGATTTGTATGGCTTCTTCAATTGGAGACGGATGATGAAAAGGCAGAAAGATAAACTATAATTCAGCCAAGGAAAAAGGTAAGCAATATTGCAATTACAGCAACGATGCCAACACCAACAAAAAATTTAATTAATCTTGTAACGGCATCGAACATATTTGTCGGCATAATTTGGAATATTGCGTATTTAAATGGCTCTTTAACCTTATTGCCGACAATATCTCTGAATCTCAAATCGTATGTATCAAGGGTGCCGTTCTTTTTCAGTTCAATAATTCTTACACCTCTGTCTTTGCCCGGACCGTATACGTGAAAGCCTGCGCCCTGTGTATAGCCAAGGTCAATCCCATCAACCTTGCCGTTAAAGGAATTATTATGGTCATGTCCGAAATAAACGCCGATTACTTCACCCTTTTCCTTAAAGGCAGAAAATTCACCGCTGTTTTCCTGTGGATCTGCAGGGGACTCTTTCATAAAGCCGTTTTGATTTACTTTATCCTTATTCAGGATATAGAATCTGTTTGCATGGGTACGGAAGCCTCTTACAGCTCCTTTTGTGTTTTTTTTAACCTCAGTTAAGAGTTCGAATATTTCACAAACCGGGATATGCTGAATCACAACAGATGGTATAAGTCTGCCGTATTTCTGCTCATACTCGTCACGTGTTTTTCTGTACCATTCAATCTGATTTTCGTGCACACAGTCGTAGCCTATCTTAAGGCTTGAGTGACTGTCGATAAGATAGAGAAGGAATTTGAGTTCATCACCATCTTTGATTTCAATTACGTGATTTGCGACTCCGTCAATCCCTTTGGTGCTTTCGCCTATAAAATAATCAAAGCCCTTGTATATTTCAAATTGTTCTTCATTGGTAAGACCAACCTGTCTGTCGTGGTTGCCGAAACAGATTGTAAATGGGATTTTTCTGTCTCTGACAGGTTTTGTTAAGGTGTCAAGAACGGCACTTACCTTGTTTTTATCGCCCTTGAAGCTGGTTTTGCCCCAAATCTGGTCGCCTGAATATACGACTAAATCAGGATTTTCACGTTTAAGAGCAGCGTTAATCAAATCCAGTGTATCAGGGCTTACTTTCTTGCCCTCCTGAGTATCTGCAATCTGCATAATTTTGAAGGTATCATTTTTAAAGTTTAACATAATTCCACCTCTTATTTAATTAACTGTGTTTAAGTTAATTTGCTATCATTTAATTTTAACACATCTTTTTCTTGACTGCAACTTTTAGTGCAACTATAATATATGTTATGGGAAGAATGTTATCATAACATATATTGCAAGGTTTTGGTACAGTCAAAATTTTCAGGTTTGGCTGCAACAGAGGTATTATAATAGTCTATATCTGCCCGTAGCATAATGGCTAATGCTTCAGATTCCGATTCTGACGATTGGGGGTTCGAGTCCCTTCGGGTGGACCAAAACAAAAATCCGTTCTTACAGGAGAACGGATTTTTATTATATATTTTTCATTGTGAGGCGATAGCCGGGCTATGCTGTAAAAGTAAAAAAACTGAAAATCGAAATATTGATTTTTGCTGAATATACTAAATAGTAGAAAAGAAGATATTTGTCAATTAATCTTTAATCTTGTAACTTGCTGCTGCGGCGATAGTGCAAAGGCATAAATCGACAATCCATAAAGCGTTGTATCCAAGATTGGTGCTGACAAGAATTCCGCCAAGCCAAGCACTTGCAAATGCCCCAATTTGATGGCCTATAAATATTGAACCGTAAACCACAGCCATTTTTGCTACGCCTACTTTATTACTTATAATTCCTGTTGTCGGCGGAACGGTCGAATCGCCTGTAAGTCCGAGAATACCGGTTGCTATAAAGGCAAATGGTATTGATTTTGGGATGAAAATAAATGCAAGAGCGATTAGAATGCGTATACCATATACACCTGTAAGTATATTTTTCATACGGAGCTTCTGTCCTAAAAAGCCTGTAATAATTGCACCAAGCATAGTGAAGATTCCGTACACTGTTAAAGTGAGAGATGCTAGATTACCCGGTATTCCGCTTTCAATATACTGTGAGAAAAGATGTGTTTCAATAATTGACATATGAAAACCGCAGGTGCTGAAGCCAATCAGCAAACACCAATAGGTGCGCTCACAAAGTGACGATTTTAAGATTGTAAACAGACTTTCTTTTGGAGTGTCCTCTTTTAGTTGAATTTGCTCATTTTGTTCATTATTTGTTTTTCTTTTTTTGTATCCAAGCCATAGAACTACAGGCAGCATAAGCAGAATCGGAGCACTGAACACAGGCATAGAGACTGTAATACCCTTAAACTCTGTAAGCTGCTGCAGTATAGGAGACATAATAGCATCACCGATGCCCGCACTTGCCTGAATTATTCCGGATGCTACTGCTGCACGCTTTTCTCCTATAATTGGAGCCAAAGCTCCCATTATTATTCCAAAGCATAGTGCACCTGTTCCGGCTGGAAGAAGAATTCCAAAGAAAATGAGAAGGCTCCAGACCTGCGTGCAAAACGGTGTGACAATCAGACCAGCTGCCATTAAAATAATTCCTGCAAACATTACAAAGGCATTAGATTTTTTGATTGCCAGCATACCAAAGAACGGCTGTGTGATGCCATACATTATTTGCCCTACGGCAATTACAAAACTGACTGAGGCATAACTGATTTTGGAATATGCTACAATTCCGTCAAGCATAATTCCGTAATTATCGTGAATTCCCTGCATAATAGCAAAGACAAGACAGCCTGCAGCAAGAGCGATAACATATTGCATTATATTGTTTTTGTTTTTTATGACCGATTTTTTCATAAATTCATCCCCTGACAGAAGTTAATCATTTCTTGACTTGATTATATACAATGCAGTATAATAAGTAAAACAAATATTTCTAATACTATTATTAGAAAAGGTGATTTGAGATGAACAGATATATAGCATTGCAAAAGATTGTTGAGCTCGGAAGCTTTACGAAGGCCGCTGATGCTTTGGGATATACACAATCATCGGTCAGTCAGATGATTTCTTCACTTGAAAGTGAGCTTTCAATAAAGCTGCTTAAGCGATCTCGTTATGGTATAAAGCTCACTATTGAGGGAACGGAGTTGTATCCGTTTATTGAAAAAACAATTTATCAGTATCAGTCAATGCTTGAAAAAGCCAATGAAATCAAGGGACTTGAGACCGGAATTATTCGTGTGGGAACAGTTTCGAGCATTACCTGTCATTGGATGCCACAGCTTATTAAAGGTTTTAAAGAGCAGTATCCGAATGTGCAGTTTATGTTTCATCAGGGAGATTATACTTTAATTCCTGAATGGATAAGAACAGGTACAATAGATTTTGGTTTTATAACACCGCATGTAAGTGCGGATTTAACGACCAAGGTGATAAAAGAGGGTGAAATGCTTGTGGTTTTGCCTAAATCCCATCCGCTTGCCAAGCAGAAGCGTATTAAACTTTCGGAAATTGCCGATGATTCGTTTATTTTACTTGAGGAGGGGCAATACAGTGAGCCGATATCAGCATTTAAAGAAGCAGGAATTACACCAAATATAAAATATACAATTCATGATGACTATGCTATTATGACAATGGTAGAAGCCGGTCTTGGTGTCAGCATTTTGGCAGAACTTATGCTTAGACGTACAGGCTTTGATAATATATGTTTGCCGATTAATCCACCGGTTTACCGAACATTAGCTGTAGCCTATAAGGATAAAGACAGCCTTCCGATTGCGAGTAAGCATTTTATTGATTATCTTATAGCCCATAAGGATGAATTACCTTAAATTGTTATTTTTATATCAATTTGTATAAGGTGAAAAAATGCGAACTAGAGTTCATAGAATTTTTTAACTAAAAGTGTTAAATTTTGAATTAGGGACTTATAAATGATGAATATTTGTCACTAAAAAATAAAATATCCTGCAATTTCTTGACAGATAAGTGATTTTATTATATCCTAAAACTAGTAAGAAACAGGAGCGTAGTATGCTGTATTTTAAACAGGGCGAATTACTTGGTGTTGAGGATATTTTTGAAAATGATGAATTTGTGCTTATGAAGGCAACGTACCAGCGAAATTCTTTTAAGATTGCTGAACTTTCTGTGGGATTGAAAGATGACAATGGAGATATTATCAGAATTATTGATGTAGATACAAAGGTTCTTTGATTTTACAAATAAAATATATGATTGAATTTTAAGCAGTCTGTGCAGCAGGCTGCTTTTTGAGTTGTTATTTATGAGAAAGAGGATTAATATGAAATACAAATATATAATATGGGATTGGAACGGTACCTTATATAATGATGTTCAGATATGTATTGATGCGATGAACGAGCTTCTTGAAATGAAAGGTTATGATACAGTTCTCAGTGCCGAAAGGTATAAGAAAATTTTTTGTTTCCCTGTGAAAAAATACTATGAACGTATCGGATTTGATTTTAGTGTTCATCCGTTTGAGATGCTTGCTGAGGAATACATCAGCTTGTATTCTAAAAAGGAAAAGGAGGCTTTGCTTTTTCCGAATACCAATACTGTTCTCAATATAATAAGCAAAAGCTGTGCGGTGCAGACTGTTATTTCTGCCTGTGAGAAGAAAAGGCTTGCTAAGCAGATTAATTTGTTTGGTATTATGAAATATTTTTCCTGTGCAATCGGAACAGATGATAATCTTGCTGTGAGCAAGGTTGAGCTTGCGAAAAAATGGGTTAAAGATAACCATATTAATACAGATGATGTTGTATTTATAGGTGATACTACGCATGATTATGAGGTGGCAAGTGCCGTCGGCTGTGACTGTATACTTGTTTGCGGCGGTCATCAGAGTACAGATATTTTAAAGAAAACAGGTGCACAGCTGGTCGATAATATTGAAGGCGTAATTGAATTGATTTAGTTAAAAGCTTAACTGTTTATAAACAATGCTTTTAACAGTTGAGTTTTGATAAAAGTTATGATACAATTAATAGCATATTGTCTGCTTAAGGACAGCTTTATATATAAAACATTAAGACAGAACAAGGAGAAAAGAAAATGAAATTCTCACAATTTCCGCAGTCAATTATTGATGAAAATGTTGACTATACCGTAAAAGAGATTACGAATGTAATTAAGAAATACGGACCTCGTGAGTCTGGTAATGAAAATTGCCTTGCTGCGCAAAAGCATATTAAAAAGGAAATGGATACATTTTGTGACGAGACTCGTTTTGAATCATACAAAATGGCACCAAAAGCATTTTTGCATTGGACGAAGATTGTATCAATTGCTATAATCCTTGCAGTTGTTTCCTGTGGAGTGCTGGTATTTACAGATGTAATCAGCTTTTTTGTTGCACAGTGTATTGTGTGCGGTGTTATATTTGTAGGTCTTTTTATAACCGTTATGGAATTCCTTATGTACAAGCGTTTTGTTGATCCTCTTTACAAGCAGGTTGAGGGTCATAATCTTCTTGGCGTAAGAAAGCCGAGTGGTGAGGTTAAAAGAAGAATTATTATCAGTGGTCATATTGATTCAGCTTATGAATGGCGTCATATTTATTACGGAAAAAAGCTCCCGCTTATGGGTATCTTTATGGGCTGGACAATCGGCGGTGCAATTATTTCGTTCGTTTTAGCAGTTATTGCAATTATTTCTAATTTTGCTGATATGGGTGCTTTTGGTGAATTTATCGTGAATTACAGCTACTATTTCCACTTTGTTACTGCACTCGGAATGGTAACACTTTTCTTCTTTGTTGATTTCAAAACGATTTCACCCGGTGCAAATGACAACCTTACAGGCACATATGCTGCTGTAGCAGCACTTCGTATGCTTGATATGGCAGGTGTTGACTTTGAGAATACAGAGGTTTGTGCGATGATTACTGACGGCGAAGAGGCCGGGCTCAGAGGCTGTAAGCAGTGGGCTAAGGATCACTATGACGAATATGTAAACAGTGGTGTTGAGACTGCAATTCTTTGTGTTGACACTTTAACTGATCTTGAATATCTCAACGTTTACAGCAGAGATATGACAGGTACTGTTAAGCACAGTCCTGAATTCAGCCAGCTTGTTATGGATTCTGCCATTGAGGCAGGTCATGATGATCTTAAATTTGCAAATGTATTTTTTGGTTCATCAGATGCAGCTGCATTTACACAGGCCGGTATTACATCAACCTGTCTTGCGGCTATGGATCCTGCTCCTGCTGATTATTATCATAACCGCCGTGACAGCTATGACAGACTTGTGCCAAAGGCAATTAAAACAGGTTACGAGGTTATCCTTTCAACAATATTTAATTTTGATGAAAAGGGTCTTGGCAAATAAAATTTAATAGTATTTATCAATTGAAAAGCCGTTAGCTGATTCTTCAGCCAACGGCTTTAATTTTGTTAAGAAAACGCAATGGTATAATATTTTATTGTATATTTTTTTATAACGTGATATGATTAAAAGTGAAAAATAAAGGGGGAGAGTTGGCATGGTAGTAAAAACAAAAAAAGAAAAACGGGTATTAACAGCAGAAGAGAAAAAGGCAAGAAGAAAAAAGAGAAGCAGAATAGCACTGGTAGTTATTGTGGATGTGATTGCCACGATAATCATATTCCTTTTTGCTTGTACAGGACTTAACAAATCTGCATTGAAATCTAATCTTGAGTTCATCAAGTCCTTTGATATTGTGGCATATGATGCTCAGCTTGTGCCTGAAATTGCAGATGATGGATATTATACGTTTGTAACAGATGATGATTTTAATATTATGCAGGTAACGGATGTGCATCTCGGGGCAGGATGCTTTAGTAAGGGTAAGGATGCGAAAGCACTTGAAACCGTTGCGGCAATGGTAAGTGCAGAAAAGCCTGATTTGGTTATGGTTACAGGAGATATTGCTTTCCCTATGCCGACACATTCAGGAACGATTGACAATAAAAATTCGGCAATGCTTTTTGCTGAGCTTATGGAGCAGCTCGGTGTTTATTGGGCACCTGTACTCGGTAACCACGATACAGAATCATATTCGAAATATACACGTGAGGAGATTGCCGAATTCTATTCAAGTGATGTTTATCCGCATTGTCTTTTGCAGAGCGGGCCTGAGGATGTTGACGGCTATTGCAACTATGTAATCAATATAAAGAATTCACAGGGTAAAATTACGCAAAGTCTTATTATGCTTGATACTTTGTCATATATCGGCGAAAGAGCAATTGATGGTATTATTATGAAATATGACCGGATTCATGACAATCAGGTTGAATGGTATAAGCAGCAGGTAGCTTTTCTTACACAGGAAAATGGAGGGGAAGTTCCAAAATCACTCTGCTTTTTCCACATCCCGCTTATTGAATATCAGGACGCGTGGACAGAATATGCCGAAAATGGTTATCAGGATACAGATAATGTTAAGCTTTTCTATGGCAAGGCAGGCGAGATTGATGAAATGATTTGCTGCCCTGAAGAAAACTGCGGTTTGTTTGATGTTGCGAAGGAGCTTGGCTCGACACAGGGCTTTTTCTGCGGGCACGATCATCTGAATACATATTCGCTCGATTATAAGGGAATAAGGCTTACTTATGCTAATTCTATAGATTATCTTGCATATTTCCGGATTGTTAAGTATGGTGCACAAAGAGGATGTACAATGATTAAAGTTATGCCGGACGGAAGTTTTGATGTTGTGCCTGAAAGCTATTATCAGGAAAAATACAATTCGATTGATGAAAAAGAAAAGCTCAATATGGGTTCTTATATGCTGGCCGGATAATAAGTAATAAATGCTGCACTAAAAAACAAATAGGCTGTCTCTGAATAAACAGAGACAGCCTATTTATTTTGTTAATTATATTATTATATCTAAAAATAAGTTGATAATATCAGCAAATCATACCACTTTCAACCCAGCGCATAACAGATGGATATTCTTCCTTATAGTTATCAAGCTGCTCGTGGTTGGTGTCGATAAATGCCTGCATTTCTTCGTAATCCTCAAAGTCAAAGGTGAAATCCTGCTCGAAGCTGTAGGTTACAGTGAACATAAAATCAAAAATGTCATCCGCTGAGAACTCCTCAAGCATTTTATCTGCAACGATTTCGGTTGTATAGTCAAGTGCGTTTTTGAGTGTGATTTCAAAATCATCCTCATCAACCTCAATTGAGTCATTGTTTTCACAATATTCGGTTATATCGTTTTCGTCAAAGCCGAGGTTTTGGAGATATTCGAGAGCATCCTCAAAGCCTGTTTCGTTAACCTCGTCATATAATCTGTAAATAAATTCACCAACAAGATTCTGCAGTGCAGTTGCCTTGATTATTGCATCGATTTCATGATTTTCCTCGTCTGTAATAACAAAGCCGTCTTCCTTAAAATTTTCCCAAATCAGCTCATAAAAGGTTCTGTGCTGTTCATTCTCCTGAAAAATTGCTTGCTGAATGTAATTTTCGATATCCATTATATTTCTCCTCCGGGTTTTTAAATATAAGATACACATATTGTAACCGATATGTATGATATTTTCAATATTGCATTACAAGTTTATATGATATATAATAAAATTTAAGATATATGTTTGATTGGGGCGATTTTTTTGCAGTTTAAAATTACAAGCGGTGACAGCTTTGCTGTGCTCGGAATTGAAGGTGCACAGCTGAATTCATTGGTTAAAGATGGAAGAGAATATCTATGGCAGGGTAATCCTGATTTCTGGGCAGGACAGGCACCTGTTTGCTTTCCGATTGTCGGTGTACTGCCTGATGGTAAGGCGAAGGCTTTTGGCAGGGAATGTAATATGAACCGCCATGGTGTTGCAAGAATCAATCCGTTTGAGGTTTTTGAACAGCATAAAAACAGTATTACGTTTATTCAAAAAAGCAGCGAGGAAACGAAGAAACAGTTCCCGTTTGAATATGAACTCAAAATAAAATATACCATTGTCGGTGATACTGTTACTAATGAATATATGATTACCAACACAGGCAAGGACAAGCTTGCGTTTGTTATTGGCGGTCATCCTGCGTTTAATTGTCCTGTTGATGAGGATGAATGCTTTGAGGATTATAAAGTGGTTTTTGACAAGTCGATTCATAAGCCTTGTCTAAGACCTGATCATCATACAGGACTTGTTGATACGTCTAAGCAGTATGATGTTATGAATGGTACAGATACTCTTGAATTGCAGCATGATTTATTTGAGGATAAGGATGCACTTATTTTTGAAAACTGTGAGGCAAAGTCTGCAATGCTTATCGGCAAAAACGGCAGGGGAATCCGAATGGATTTTCAGGATATGAATAATCTGCTTATTTGGTCGGCTGTAGGGAATGCTCCGTTTGTTGCACTTGAACCGTGGACAGGTATTTCAAGCTGTCTGGATGAAGATGGAATTTTTGAGAATAAAAGGGGAATGACCCTATTATTACCGGACGAAACAGTATCTTTTAAATATAAAATAACAATGATTTAACAATTTATTTATATTATCTTGTTAAAATCGACTTATAGATGATAGGTGATTTAATGAATTACGGATTTTTCAGAGTGGCGGCGGCATCATTAAAGCTGAGAGTTGCTGATCCTGAATATAATAAGGAAGAAATTAAAAGGGCAATTGATGAGGCTGTGGCTGAAGAGGCGAGATTGCTTGTTACTCCTGAGCTTTCAATAACAGGCTATACCTGTGCCGATTTGTTTTTCACAAAGGCATTGCAGAGCTCATCTGAAAGAGCAATCGACGATATTGTAAAGTATACAAGCGGCAAAAATATTGTTGTCGTGGTGGGAATGCCTATTCCGTTTTATAATAGTTTGTATAATTGTGCTGTAGTGATACAGAATGGTGCGGTTTGCGGTATAGTTCCTAAAAAGCATATTGCGAATTATAATGAGTTTTATGAAAAACGCTGGTTTGCATCAGGCAGTCAATTCAGAAGCTGTCAACCAATAAATGTTTGCGGATATGATACTCTTATAGGTCCACAGATTTTTGATCTTGGTGAAGGTGCGGTTTTGGGTGTTGAGCTTTGTGAAGATTTGTGGGTGCCTAATCCGCCAAGCAGTTCACTTGTATGTCACGGTGTAAATATTATCGCTAATCTTTCTGCAAGTGATGAGTATGTATCAAAGGCTGAGTACAGACGTGACCTTATATCCAACCAATCGGCAAGATGTATCTGTGGCTATGTTTATGCAGGTGCATCCGTTTATGAAAGCACAACGGATTTGGTATTCAGCGGTGCAACCTTGGTTGCAGAAAACGGTGCAATAGTTGCCGAGGGTGAACGCTTCAGCAGAGAAAATGTAATCACCTATGCAGATATTGATATCGAAAAATTGACAGCACAAAGGCATAATAATATGTCTTTTGAAAATCTGAGCGAGGAAATTGTTTTTTCAAAAATATCAATTAAGAATGAAAGCAACGACTTAAAATATCGTTTTGTTGATCCGCATCCGTTTGTGCCTGCCGACAATGAAAAAAGGCGTGAACGCTGTAAAGAGATTTTTGCAATTCAGGCCTCGGGACTTGCTAAGAGAATTGAGCACGTGGGCTCAAAGGGCGTGGTTGTCGGTATTTCGGGCGGACTTGATTCGACACTCGCACTGCTTGTCTGTGTAGAGGCAATGAAAATGCTCGGCAGGGATAACAGTGATATACTGGGTATTACAATGCCCGGGTTTGGTACTACCGATAGGACACACGATAATGCTATTGAGCTTATGAAGGCTCTCGGTGTTACAGTTAAGGAAATCAGCATCCGTGATGCTTGTATTCAGCATATGCAGGATATTGAGCACGATGAGAGTATAAAGGATATCACCTACGAAAATACACAGGCGAGGGAGAGAACCCAAATCCTTTTTGACATGGCAAACAAGCATGGTAAGCTTCTTGTGGGTACAGGTGATTTGAGCGAGCTTGCAATGGGCTGGTGCACATATAACGGTGATCATATGTCCATGTACGGTGTCAATGCATCTGTTCCGAAAACGCTTGTAAGATACCTTGTTGAGTATGTTGCAAATGTGAGCGACGAAAATACAGCCTCCATTTTATTGGATGTGCTTGACACACCTGTTTCGCCTGAGCTGCTGCCGCCTGATGAAAACGGCGAAATTGCTCAAAAAACGGAGGATAATATCGGGCCGTATGAGCTTCATGATTTTTTCCTATATCACTTTGTTCGTTTTGGATTTGAGAAGGAAAAGCTGGCAGTGTTGGCACTTAAGGCATTTGACGGTAAGTATGACAGTGATACTGTTAATCGTTGGCTTGAGGTGTTCTTAAAAAGATTTTTTATCAGTCAGTTCAAACGCTCCTGTATTCCCGATTCACCTAAGGTCGGTTCGGTTTCACTGAGCCCGAGAGGGGATTGGCGAATGCCGAGTGATGCGTCTTTTAATGCGTTTATTTAAGTTATTTATATCTTAAGGGGTTTTGTTTATGAAAAAGGTTATTTCTGTTTCAATGGTTATTGCAATGATTTTTATTCTCAGTGCGTGTTCCTCTGCCGAGTATACGGAGACTCCTGTTACTGTTGCTGTTACGGATGAGAATGGTGAGGTTGTAACAGATGCACAGGGTAATACGGTTACTGAGGTTGTTACCGATGAAAATGGTAATGCAAAAACGGAGACCAAAAAGAACATAACTGTAAAAGAAAGTAAGAATACAACTGCTGCAAGCAATGACAGCCAAAATAATAACAATAATGACGGCAATAGTGCAAATAATGGCGGCAGTGGCAATTCGGGAAATAGCAATAACGGCAGTAATAATAATCAAGGCGGCAACGGCTCAAATGGTAATAATACTACTGCCAAGGATGATACAACAAAGCCAACTGAAAAGCCTAAAAAACGTGATGTTACAATAACTGTAAATCTGCCATACTATAATGAAAAACCAACTAAGCTTACTTTATATTATAAGGTAGGCGATGATAAGGAATATACTGCTTTTGATCCTGTAGAGCTTGTGCTTGATGGTAAAGGGAATAATAAAAAGCAAGAATTCACAATTGAGGATGTTAAGGGTGAGATTCATGCTTATATCGAGCTTGAAGGTATTGTAATCACACATAATGATGTAACTATCCCTGCAATAGGTGATGATAAAGAACACGGCACCATTACACCTGTTACCGGCATCGAGATAATGGACGGTGGTATGGAATAGTGATTAAAAACAGTAGGATTTTCCTGCTGTTTTTTCATTTTATAATTATTTTATCATTGAATTTGTAATTTAATAGTGATATAATTAGTAAGGTTAGGTGGATTTATCCATCATATGCTAATCTATTTATAATTTTTTATATTAACTTAGGAGGATGTTCCAATGGCAAGAAAAAAGAAAACTATGGACGGTAACACTGCTGCAGCGCACGTTAGTTATGCGTTCACAGAGGTTGCCGCAATTTATCCGATTACTCCTTCATCAAACATGGCTGAGGAAACCGACGCTATGGCAGCAAGAGGAGTAAAAAACATTTTCGGTCAGACAGTTAAGGTTGCTGAAATGGAATCTGAGGCCGGTGCTGCAGGTGCTGTTCACGGCTCACTTTCAGCAGGTGCTCTTACTACAACTTATACTGCATCACAGGGTCTGCTCCTTATGATCCCGAATATGTACAAGATAGCAGGTGAGTTAATCCCATCTGTAATTCATGTATCCGCTCGTTGTGTATCAACTCATGCACTTAACATTTTCGGTGACCATTCAGACGTTATGGCTTGCCGTCAGACAGGTTATGCAATGCTTTGCTCTGCAAATGTTCAGGAGGTTATGGATCTTGGTGCTGTTGCTCACCTTTCAACACTCAAGAGCCGTGTTCCTTTCCTTCATTTCTTCGATGGCTTCCGTACATCACACGAGATTCAGAAGATTGAGACATGGGATTACGATGATCTCAAGTCAATGGTAGATATGGATGATATTCAGGAATTCCGTGCCCGTGCACTTAATCCTGAAAGACCTGTTCTTCGCGGTTCTGCTGAAAACAGTGATATTTTCTTCCAGCATCGTGAGGCTTGTAATAAGTATTATAACGATGCTATCGCTACAACAGAAATGTATATGAACATGGTTAACGAGAAAATCGGCACAGACTATAAGCTCTTTAACTATTATGGTGCTGCTGATGCAGACAGAGTTATCGTTGCTATGGGTTCTGTTTGTGACACTGTTCAGGAGACTGTTGATTTCCTTAACGCCCGCGGCGAAAAGGTTGGTATGATTAAGGTTCATCTTTACAGACCTTTCTCAGTTAAACACCTTCTTGATGTTATGCCTGAGTCAGTTAAGACAATTTCTGTTATTGACAGAACTAAGGAGCCCGGTTCACTCGGTGAGCCTCTTTACCTTGATGTTGTTGCAGCTCTCAAGGGTTCAAAGTTTGAGAATGTTCCTGTATATGGCGGCCGCTATGGTCTTGGTTCTAAGGACACATTACCTGCTCACATCATCTCTGTTTACAACAATATGACAGCTGATGCTCCAAAGCAGCAGTTTACACTTTCAATTAATGATGATATCACAAATCTTTCACTTGATGTTACTGAGACACCTGACACAACTCCTGCAGGCACAACCTCTTGTAAGTTCTGGGGTCTTGGCTCAGACGGTACAGTAGGTGCTAATAAGGATTCTATCAAGATTATCGGTGACCATACTGATATGTATGCTCAGGGTTACTTCTTCTACGATTCAAAGAAGTCAGGCGGTATCACAGTATCACACCTTCGTTTTGGTTCATCACCTATTACTTCAACTTATCTTATCAACAAGGCTAACTTTGTAGCTTGTCATAACCCTTCATATGTAACAAAGTATGATATGGTTCAGGATCTTCTTCCGGGCGGTACATTCCTTCTTAACTGTATCTGGACTCCTGAAGAGCTTGACAAACAGCTCCCTGCAGCAATGAAGAGATATATTGCCGAGAACGACATTCAGTTCTATACAATCAACGGTATCAAGATTGCTGAGGAGGTTGGTCTTCCTGGTCGTGCATCAACTATTCTTCAGTCTGCATTCTTCACAATCAGCGGTATTCTCCCTGTAGAAGAGGCTATCGGTTATATGAAGGAAAAGGTTGTTGCTAAGTTCTCAAAGAAGGGCGAGGCTATTGTAAACGCTAACCATGCAGGTATTGAGAGAGGCTCACAGGAGCTTGTTAAGATTGAGGTTCCTGCTTCATGGAAGGATGCTGCTGACGAGCCTGCTGAGCTTGTTATTCCTACAGAGCGCCCTGAAATGAAGAAGTTTGTTAAGGAGATTCTTGATCCTGTAGGCAGACTTCACGGTGATGATCTTCCTGTATCAACCTTTGTTGACTGTGCTGATGGTGTATATCCTCAGGGCTCAGCTGCATTTGAGAAGAGAGGTATTGCTATCTCTGTTCCAGAGTGGGACAGCACAACATGTGCTCAGTGTAACCTTTGTTCAATGGTTTGTCCTCATGCAGTAATCCGTCCTGTATGTCTTAATGCAGACGAAGCTGCAAACGCTCCTGAAGGCACAAAGATGGTTGACCATAAGAAAGCACCTTATAAGTATGCTCTTATCGTATCAACTCTCGACTGTACAGGCTGCGGCTCTTGTGCAAATGTTTGTCCTACAAAGTCACTTACAATGAAACCAATCGCATCTCAGCTTGACGAGCAGAAGGTATTTGATGCTCTTGCTGACGTTGAGGCTAAGCCGGAGGTGCTTACAAACAATACAATCGGTGTTCAGTACAGAAAGCCTTATCTTGAATTCTCAGGTGCTTGTGCAGGCTGTGGTGAAACACCTTATGCTAAGCTTGTTACTCAGCTTTATGGTGACAGAATGTACATTGCTAACGCAACAGGCTGTTCATCAATCTGGGGCGGTTCAGCTCCTTCAACTCCTTATACAGTTGACAAGAAGGGTCACGGTCCTGCATGGTCAAACTCACTGTTTGAGGATAACGCAGAATTCGGTTACGGTATGATGCTTGCTCAGAAGCAGATTCGTGAAAGACTTGCTATAGATGCGCAGGCACTCCTTGACACAGCTGTTGCTGACAAGGCTCAGGCTTGGCTTGACACTTATGAGGATGCACAGACAAACACAGCAGCTGCTGACGCTTTGATTGATGCACTCAAGAACACAACACTTGATGGTGATGCTGCTGCGGCTGCTGCTGACTTCCTTAAGGATGCAGATTACGCTGCTAAGAAGTATCAGTTCATCTTCGGTGGCGATGGTTGGGCTTACGATATCGGTTTCGGCGGTCTTGATCACGTTATCGCATCAAACGAGGATGTTAACATTGTTGTATTTGATACAGAGGTTTACTCAAACACAGGCGGTCAGGCTTCAAAGGCTACTCCTACAGGTGCTGTTGCTAAGTTTGCAGCGTCAGGTAAGATAGTTAAGAAGAAGGATCTTGCCCAGATTGCTATGAGCTATGGTTATGTATACGTAGCACAGGTTGCTATGGGTGCAAACGCTGCTCAGTGCTTGAAGGCATTCCAGGAGGCTGCTGCTTACAATGGTCCTTCAATCGTCATCTGCTATGCGCCTTGTATCAACCATGGTATCAAGATGCCATTTAACCAGACAGAGCAGAAGAAGGCTGTAGCTGCAGGTTATTGGAATCTCTTCCGTTATAATCCTGCTCTTATCGAGGAAGGCAAGAATCCATTCTCACTTGACAGCAAAGCTCCTTCAGCTGACTATGTTGAGTTCATCGAGGGTGAAACAAGATATTCAGCACTTAAGAGAGCATTCCCCGGCAAGGCAGAAGAGCTCTTTGCTATCGCTGCAGATAACTCAATCGAGAAGTACAATAAGCTTGCTAAGCTTGTTGATTACTATGCTCCTGATGCAGAGTAATTTGTATAAGATATAATAATTCAAATCCCGTCGGTTTTCCGACGGGATTTTTCATAGGGTGGATATGATATCATACAGCGTGGTCATTAAAAATTAATAGGAAGAATAAAAGCACGGCTTTGGAAATATCCAAAACCGTGCTTTTGTCATTATATTTGGATTATTACATTATAAGTGCAAATTCACCTGCTGCTGCCAAACCGCCTGCAGCCATTCCACCAAGAATTATGCCCCATACAAGCATTATAAATAAGAATGTAACTACCCAAAGTGCAATTGGAAGAATTATACCTGTCATACAAAGATTTTTTGCTTTTTTGCGTTTTAAATCTTTTTCATAGCCATATTGAGGTGAAACAGGAAGACCGTTGAGTTTGCTGATGCCAATACAGCCTAAAATGATGCCTGCAATCGGAAAGAAAAGACCTGCAATAATAGCAATAATTCCTAAGGTTTTTACTTCGTCAATTTTATTGTCAAGCATAAAATCAAATGCCTGTGGTGTAACAGGCTGGCCATATGGTGGATACTGCTGGTACTGTTGGCTGTAAGCCTGCCCACTAGGCTGTTGATATGTTTGCTGTTCTGCCTGATGGTAAGGCTGCTGATAGGCCTGTGAATAATTCTGTGTTCCGGATTGTGTGTTTTGGGTTTCATTATTGATTGGCTGCTGATTATAGGTCTGCTTAAGAGGTTCGCCGCAATTCTCGCAGTAATACATTTCGTCGGAAACGGTTTGACCACATTTGTTACAAATCATACTAATCTCTCTTTTCATAATTATTATTAATATTATTTTATCAAATAACTTTACTGTAGTCAATATAGCATAAGAATGAATAATTGCTTTCAAAAAAATTTATTTTTCCGTTTTTGGTAAA
Organism: uncultured Clostridia bacterium; assembly: GCA_947176035.1. GTDB lineage: Bacteria > Bacillota > Clostridia > Oscillospirales > Acutalibacteraceae > Eubacterium_R. The sequence continues at coordinate 33,726 of CAMWPJ010000005.1, forward strand.
AAATATAGTGCTTTTTATCTATAAATTGTCCTGTACACGCTATTAGTGCAGGACAATTTTTTGTTCTGCTAAATAATGATGATATCAAACATAAGCAATAGATTTTGAAAATGAAATTCGCTTTGCTTGATTCATCTTATACCGATTGGAGGATGATTGATTATTGGCAAAAGAAAAAGAATAACTCAAAAGGATGTGATTGACGGTTTAGGGCACCTTGCCTTTGGTGATGTACAGGATGCGATAACACTTCTTTTTGAGACGGAGGATAGCATATTATCCACACTGCCGGGTCTTGATTTGTTTAATATAAGTGAAATAAAAAGACAAAAGGGCGGGGGAATGGAAATCAAATTCTTTGACAGGCTGAAGGCACTTGAAAAGCTAAGAGAGATTATTGATGATGATAAAAAGCAGGATGGTACATCCTTTTATGATGCTCTTGAAAAAAGTGCGGCAGGCTTAAAGAATGAATATGAGGTTGAAGATGATGACTGAGTTTGTACCATTTTCAAAAAAACAGCTTTGTGTTCTGAATTGGTGGTGCAAAAACAGTAAGCTGAGCAGCAAAAACGGAATAATCTGCGATGGTGCTGTCAGAAGCGGAAAAACACTGTGTATGAGCCTTTCGTTTGTTTGCTGGGCATTTTACAGCTTTAGTAATACCTCATTTGCCATGTGCGGAAAAACGATTGCTTCACTCAGACGAAATGTTATAACACCGCTTTTGCCTGTGTTGAGAGAGTTAGGGTTTAGTTGTGATTTTAAAATCAGTAGAAATTATCTTGAAATTTCAAAGGATAACATTATCAACCGCTTTTATCTTTTCGGCGGCAGGGATGAATCCTCAGCATCACTCATTCAGGGCATGACCTTGGGTGGAGTAATGCTTGATGAGGTGGCACTTATGCCACGTTCCTTTGTAGAGCAGGCACTTGCACGCTGTTCGCTTGAGAATGCCAAATTCTTTTTTAATTGTAATCCGGAGCATCCTTATCACTGGTTTTATACGGAATGGATTAAAAAGCATAAAGAGAAAAATATGTTATATCTCCATTTTACGATGGAGGATAATCCGTCACTTTCAGATACAGTGAAAAATCGGTATAAAAGCCTTTATTCGGGAGCTTTTTATGAACGTTTTGTTGAGGGGAAATGGGTGACGGCGGACGGACTTGTTTATCCAATGTTCGATTACAGCCGCCATGTAAAAAAGTGTGATGGTTTAATCAGTGAATACTATCTTTCTTGTGATTATGGAACGGTAAATCCATTTTCTCTGGGATTGTGGGGAAAATGCTATGAGAGCTGGTACAGAATAGATGAATATTATCACTCTAGCAGGGATAAGGGTGTTCAACTGACAGATGAGGAATATTATAAAGCTCTTGAGACTCTTGCAGGAGACAGGAATATAAGAGCCCTTATTATTGATCCGTCAGCTGCATCCTTTATTCAGACAGTTAAACGACATAACAAATATAAGGTTATCAAGGCGGATAATAATGTGTTGAGTGGTATTAACAGAGTTTGTCAGGCGTTGAAGAATGACAAAATATTCTTTTCTCCTGATTGCACAGACCTTATAAGGGAATTTTCTGTTTACAGATGGGATAACGGAATAAAAAAGGATGCTCCGAAAAAAGAAAATGATCATGCGATGGACGATATGCGGTATTTTGTCTCAACTGTGCTTAATAAGCCGGAGAGCAAAAACACTTTCGTTTCATTTGCGATAGAAAGGAAATGAGGCTTTGGGCTTATTTAATTTTAAGAAAAAAAAGAGTATGGCTGTGTCTGCATCTGCAGTCCAGACCAGTGCAAATGCAAAGCATCCGTATTATCAGCTTTGTACATATATGCCGCTGAATAATGAGACACGTGTTTATGCGGCACTGAGAGATGCGGTACCTATTATTGATGCAGCTATAAATAAAATTGTAAGGCTTACAGAGGGATTTCACTTTGAGACCGGCGATGAGAGACTTGATTTGCAGATGAACAGCTTTTTTGAGAGGATTAATGTTGGTGGAACACAGCAGGGGATATCAGCATTTATTTCAAATTATCTCAGTCAGCTTTTAACTATGGGAACAGCAGTGGGTGAAATGCTTATTGGTGAAAACGGAATTTATGCCCTTTATAACAGTGAACTGTCAGAGCTCGAGTTGAAGAGGGGTAAAAATCCTGTCGATGTGGAATTTTATATTGCTGATAAAAAAGCAGAAAATCCGTTCTTGATTCTTTACTCTGTTTTAAATCCAAAACCCGGGAGTCTTTGCGGAACAAGTATTTTGCAGGGCTTACCGTTTATCGGTGATATTCTGATGAAAATTTATAATACTATCGGTCAGAATTGGGAGCATGCAGGCAATGTCAGATATGCAGTTGTGTGTAAGCCCGGAGAGGATGACTGTGATGCACCAAGCAGAGCCGGTGAGGTTGCACAGGCATGGCGTGATGCTATGGATTCAAATAGTGTTAAGGATTTTGTGGCTGTAGGTGATGTAAGTGTGAATGTAATCGGTGCAGACAATGTGTGCCTTGACAGCGAGATACCTGTAAGACAGCTGCTTGAGCAGATTGTAGCAAAAACAGGTCTGCCGCCGTTTATGCTTGGTCTTACATGGTCATCAACCGAAAGAATGAGCACTCAGCAGTCTGACATTCTGACTACTGAGCTTGAATCCTACAGAAGAATATTAACACCTGTGATTTTAAAAATCGGCAATATGTACCTTGCATTGAATGGTAAGAACTGTCATGCGCAGGTAGTGTGGGATGATATTACACTTCAGGACGAATGTGACAGTGCCAAGGCAAGACTTTATATTGCACAGGCAGAAAAAATTGAAAAGGAGAATTTTATATGACAGGCGGTTATATTGAAAAATCACTTTCACCTCAGAAAAGTGATTTGGAAAAAATCAACAGCTTTACAAGGCGTGAATTTGATTCGGACAGTCTTTATATTTTCAGTATTGAGCTTTGCAACAATGATATTGACAGGGATTATGAAAAGTTTTCCGTTGAAGCACTTTATCAGCTTAAGGAAAGGTTTGTCGGTAAGACAGGAATATCCGATCACTCCATGAAGGCTTCTGATCAAAGGGCAAGAATTTTTGATACATGGGTTGAAAAGTCTGACAGTAAAAAAACAGCTGATGGTGATGCTTTTTACAGACTTATGGCGAAGGCCTATATGGTGAAAAATGAGGAAAATATGCCTTTTATTACCGATATAGATGCAGGAATTAAGAAAGAGGTTTCGGTTTCCTGTTCGATGGCAAAAAGTGTTTGCTCTGTCTGCGGTATGGATAAAAGAAGCGGACACTGTGAGCATATTGGCGGCAGAGAATATAACGGGAAAATGGCATATTCTATATTGTCTGATGTAAGAGATGCTTATGAATTCAGCTTTGTTGCAGTGCCTGCACAGCGCGAAGCAGGAGTTACAAAAGCATTTGATATTGAGGGAGAGAAAGTAAATATGACAGATATTATTAAAACACTTAAGAACTGTGATGGAAGTGTTACACTCACAAAATCACAGGTGAATACAGTTCTTTGTCATTTTGATAAGCTTAGTGAGCAAGCTGAGCTTGGCAGAGAATATAAAAAATCATTAATGCAGGAGGTTATAGCCCTTTGTGCGAAGGCTATGCCTGATATGGATTTGCAGATCTTCAGTGGTGTTGCACAAGTTATGACCACAAAGGAGCTTTTAACCTTTAAAAAAGCATTTTCAAAACCTTCTGGTGGCGATACAGTGGAACTTCAGCTGAGACCTGAACAAACACATAATACAAATAATGCACATGCAAATTATAAAATTTAGGAGGATGAATATTTATGGCATTTGATAATATTAAACTTGAAAAAGGACTTTACACAACAGGAAAATCATTTACACAGGCACTCGAGGAAATTGATCCGTCTGATAATTATAGGGGAACACCACTTGAGGGACTTGATGCGTATGAAAGGCAGCTGAAAAGATTTGATATTAAGGTGTCGGGTTCGAATTCCGATCCTGTTTCAAAATTCTTTGCAACAACTGATTCGGCAGCGCTTTTCCCTGAATATGTTTCAAGAGCAGTGAAGCTTGGTGTAATGGATAACAATAAAGTTGAAAGAATTACTGCAACTACAACGGAAATTGATGGTATGGATTATCGTTCCATTTATATCGGCAATCAGAATACTGATTTTGAGCTCGAGACGGTTGCAGAGGGAGCAGTGCTTCCTGAGCTTAATATCAGACTCAATGATAAGCTTACAAAGCTTGAAAAGCATGGCAAAATGCTTGTTACATCATATGAGGCAATCAAATTCCAAAAGCTTGATTTATTCACAACTGCGCTTAAGCATATCGGCAGCAGTATTGCAAACAGTGAATTTTCTCAGGCAATTGATACAATGTTAAATGATGAAAATCTTAAAGTTCGTGCTTTGCAGTCATCGACCGTATCATATGCAGATTTTGTAAATATGATTGCAGATTTTATTCCGTATCAGATGACAAGTATGGTTGTGAATCCAAGTACACTTGCCAATATGCTGATTATGCCTGAGTTCAGGGATTCGCTTGCAGGTCTTGATTTTCACGGTACAGGTAAAATGATTACACCATTCGGCGCAGAGCTTTTTGTGTCAAAGATTGTTGAAAATAATTTGATACTTGCATTTGATAAAAATTATGCTATTGAAAAGGTTCAGGCCGGCGGAATTATTACTGAGTTCGATAAGCTTATTGACAGACAGCTTGAGCGTGCTACGGTTTCAACAATCGTCGGTTTTTCAACAATTTACGGCAATGCTGCCACTGCTGTATGTAAATCAAATTAAAGGATTGATGAAATGACAGATTACAGCTTAGTTGAAAATGAGCTTGTTCATATTCTTCATTGCGATGCCGAAAAGCTTGGAGAATATGAATCATACATAAATAATGCAGTAGCTTGTATATCATCGCATCTTAAAGATATAAAAAACGAAAATGACAGCAGAGTTGTCAGGCTGTGTGCTGCAAAGGCATATTATCAGATTGTATTGTCAAATAATGAGGATGACATAACTTCATTTAAGGCGGGGGATGTCTCTTATACAAGATCTTTATCTTCTGTTACAAGAGCCATGGCAATTCTTGATGCAGCTAAAAGCGACTGCAGTGCTTTGATTAAGAGCAGCAGCTTTTCTTTTGTGGCGGTGTGATATGATAAATAGAGCTGATATTATTAAAAGGCAGCTTAATAAGGCCGGAAAGACAGTTTATTTCAAGGATAATAATTGGATGTCGACACCGTTTTATGCCTGTATTTCACCATTGTGGAGAAAAAAGACTGCCAATTTTGAGCCCAAATACACCGAGCTTGGACAAAGCTTTAGGGAGTATTATTTATATACAGGACCGTATGATCATAATGTAACAGAGCTTTCGACTGAAGCAATGGTGATATGCGGAAAAGATAAGTTTGAAATAAAAAGTGCGGATGCTGTTGTTTTTAGTGAGGAGATTATTTATTATACAGCAGTTTTAAAGAAGCTAAAGGGGGATGACGGTTTTGAGAATTGAAAATGTGGTTGACGATATTATTGATATGATTAAGGCTGATGCTTATTTTTCAAATATCAGAGTTGTAAAAGCATATCCCTGCTCGACGGCTCCAACACATCTTGCTAATGAGACAATTGCAATTGGCATTGATGAAATAAGCTTTTCATCGATGAGTGTGGATGAACGAAGCAGGGAGGGCAATATTGCTGTGTTTATGGACATTTTTGGTCCGATCAAAATCAGCAGCTCAAGAGCGTCTGATCTTG
>CAMWPJ010000006.1 GCA_947176035.1 uncultured Clostridia bacterium
TATATTTAACATCATCGTGCCTGTATAATATTTTTTTCTTCTCAAACTCTTCTTTCGATATTCTATATAATTTATTCATAATCAATCTCCTTATTCAATTTTAGTAAATGTTTGATAATGATTGTTTGTATAATATGTTGAGCCATCACTGCCATGTACAAAACGTTCTCTGTCTCTCGGCTTATTTGGTACTCTGCTATTTACATCAAATTCTCTATACTGAATTTTGCCACCATTTGAATCATATTGTGGTAATTTAGGCGGTTCATTATCAAAAATTCTACCACCTTTTGTTTTAGGATTCTGGTCATTTCTCGCACCCTTCCAGCCGCATTTTTCATATTTTCGGTATGAATCCTTAACATTACTCGGAAAATCCTCAGCATTCATCTTAGGTATTGAATCATTTGGACTGGGATTACCGGAGCTCTCACCCGAAGCAGAGCCGCCGCCTTTATACAACGGTATAAGCCTAGATATGGAGGTCTTTTTTACAATGAAGGACTTGCTTAAATTGTTGGTTTCTCCATAACCGACCTCAATTATATCACCCTTCATTTCATCAAAGGGCTTGCCGTAGCAGATAACCTTGCTTGGCTTAATTCTGCTTAACATTTCATTATAACCAAGCATAAAGTGTGATTTTTCTTTTTTAACACCTATTGTTGAGACAGCAACTATGCTGCCTTTTTCTATTGCGTCAAAGCAAAAATTGAAGCTGGTTAAATCGCCCCAACGTACGGTTGGTATAACATTAAGACCCTGTGCCTGCAGATAGGCACCGACCCATCTGTTTTTGAATGTACTGAACAGCTGCAAAGCAATAGGCATTTCCACAAACATACTGAAATCGGGTGTAAGCACAGCCTTATATTGCCTGAGCGTTTCTAATTTCTTTTCGGGATTGTTGTATATGCTTTCAAATCTGTAGTCGTCAAGAAAGAAATGTACAATTTTTTCGTAATCATCACTTTGATTAACTTTATCATAACCTATAAGCTTTACATTCTCAAGACTTATTTCCTGTTTTATCACAAGCGGCAATTTGAACATACCAACACGCTTAAATTGATTTCGCAGGAACATAGGATCGTTCCTGTATTCATAACTTGTTATGCTATCATCTCCTGTTTTTAATATTATCCCGATGGGGATAAGCTCACAGCTTAGAGACGGAAGCATATTCTGTCAAGCATTTGGGCTTATTTGGCACATAATTTAATAAAATATAGTATCAAAGCACTATATTGACAGCTGTAGACAAACAGCAAAAATCGAGGGTGAAAATTCACTCTCGATTTTGCTTTTTTCATTATTTTATTAAGACTCAGATCATTATTTACCACATCTTAACTTTTTCTTTCCCCCATTTTATTTTTCATATTGTTTAATATAGATACAGAATAAATCATTACGAAAATGTAAGATAATTTTCACCCAAAAGTAAGATAGAAAATATAAAATACAGACAAAAGAAAGGTGATAAATATGATGAATTTATTAGTAACACTTGACAGCGGATACGTTTATCCACTTTGTTGTATGCTGCGTTCACTTGTTGAAAGCAACCCGAATGAATGCATAAATTTATATGTAGCACATTCATCACTGACTGAGCATAATTTCAGACAAATCGCAAACGCACTTGGTAACTCTGACACCGAGATATACCCTATAAGACTTGATGACAGGCTGTTTGAGAATGCGCCGACAAAAAGCAGAATCACAAAAGAGACATACTACCGTATTTTTGCTCCCCTTTATCTGCCGAAGTCTGTGGACAAAATACTTTACATTGATCCCGACACCATCATTCTGAATTCTTTGCACTTCTTCTATTCCGCAGACTTCGGTGATAATCTGATTATAGGTGCAAAGCATTTTGACGGCTTTGTTGACAGCTGGAATAAATTCAGACTGGGCATACACCGCTCAGACCATTACATAAACGCAGGTGTAATGCTGATGAACATTGAAAAAATGCGTGAATGCGTTACTGAAAAACTAATATTTGACTGTGTAAATAAAAATCAATACCGACTTTTCCTCGCCGACCAGGATGTAATCAACATTCTTTTTGACGGCAGAATCGGCACGATGTCAGAATATATGATTAACCTTGACGAACGCTGCTTTAAAAGGCTTGCAAACCAAATAACTGCTGACGAGGCACTTGCACATATTGAGCAAAATACAATGATTGTACATTATAACGGCAAAGAAAAGCCGTGGAATAACGAATATAACGGCTATCTTAAGGGATTTTTTGATATTTATGCGAAGCCTGCATTAAAAAAGGAAATCAGGTGTGTATATGCAGGTGCTTAAAAAATATTTCAAAAGGCCGCCTAAAGAGACGCTGATTGCTTACGGTATCAGTATAGGAATTCTGCTCGCAGTATTCCTTGCCGTTTATCTGATATTCGGCAAAAGCATGACCGAATTCATAACGGATACCGAAAGCTTTAAGCAGTGGCTTGACACGTACAAAGGCTTAAGCGGCGCAATATTTGTATTTATCCGTGCTTTTCAGACAGTTATAAAAATTATTCCTGCTGAGCCGCTTGAAATTGCAGCCGGTTATGCTTTCGGCACATGGGGCGGACTTGCCCTGTGCTCACTCGGCACATTCTTAGGCTCGCTTGTTATCGTTGTTCTTGCAAGAAATCTTGGCAGTAAGTTTATATCTGCATTTATAAATGAAGAGCAGTTAAAAAGTCTGAGCGTTATAAGTAATAAGAAAAATCAACGGCTCTTTCTGTTTATATTCTACCTTATACCGGCAACCCCAAAAGACCTGCTGACCTATGCCGCAGGCTCATTGAAAATGAATATGGCAGAATTTTTTATCATAACGACGATTGCGAGAATACCATCAATCATAACATCAACCATCTGCGGCTCACAGCTTGAACAGAATAATATAAGAACAGCCGCAGCGGTATTCATCACAACTGCACTTGTATCGGCAGTGTGTGCATTCATCTATAACAAATATAAAAAGAAGGACAGTCGGTGACTGTCCTTAAATTATTCTGCAACATAGTTTTTATTCAGCGTTTCAATCACTCTTACCGTATCATTAATTACAGTATTGAATTTCTCGCTGTTAACACCTGATACATAGGTCAGTGTATACACATTTGTATCATATGAATCCTCGTCATCAAGAAACATTGGCACTTCGTATGCATTTGACTCGAATGATGAACGATAGGTATATTCATTATTAAGATAATACTGCTTATAGCCGTATTCCGACTCAGTTCTTGCACTGAAAATGGATTCAAAATTTTCTCCGCCATCCATTCGGTAAATCCTTGATGAGGCGGTGTAATTATATTCATTCCTATATGAATAGGAATTAATACAGATATCAACACCATTATTTGTTTTTTGCAGCATTACAAAGTTGGTGTCATTATCCTTCATAAGATTTGAAATGGAATCCTTGCTGAAAATCTTTTTGGCAACTGTACCATTCCAGCTATAAACCTCCATACAGTATGTCGGTTCTTCAATAATTATATGCTGACCGGAATAATAATTTGTGGCACTCTTTTTTACCTGCTTTCTGTAAACGATAAGCAGCTCATCATTGCCGTCATTATTAAAATCAACAAGTCTTACAAGCGCAACACCATCAATAAACGCTTTGCCGTTTTCGGTTACAACTTTTGCTTTGCCGAATTTTTCATTTCTGCCCTCAACAACCTGATAATAGGCATCTGCCTTGAGCTGTGAAGCAGTTTTCTGATTTTCAATTTTGGCAACAGACACATTGGCAAAGCTGTCAATATTTTCTGTAACAATATCAATAATATGCTCTGCTCTTACATCTCTTATAACAGACAGCTTGATTGTTTCAAAATCCTGTGCATTTATTTTGCCTTTAACGGAATAAATATCATTCTTATAGTCATAATCACATTCCGAATATTTTTCAAAGGAATCACCCTTGAGTGCATAAAGAATAATTTTTTCGGGCTCTTTCTTTTCTGACTTACAAATATAATACTTGTTGTTTTTATGATAAAGTCCAATCCAGCTGCCGTCCTTATCATCCTCGGTTGAATTCGCCTCCTGACTGTACACCTTGGCAAATTCCTTTTTAACGTAGCTCCATACCTCAAGTGTATAGATATTTTTATTGTTATAAACAAGCATCAGCTCGTCACTGCCGTCATTGTCAAAATCCATTTGCCTTGCATAGCAGAGTCCCGTGAGCCTTGCCATATTATCACCATAGGTATCGCTGTCCATATTGTCCCATTTAATTGAGCCGTATTCGGTCATATAATCCATACAAACCTTACCGGCATCGGTATAGAATTTATCAAATTTTTTATTCTGAGAGCTAACAGTATGACTGAACACTAAAACAAAAACTATGATAAAAACAATAAAAACTCCAAAGGCAGCTAACTTGAGCACAGCATGCTGAAGATAAGACAGTTCAATAATATCACGCAAATTATCCAAGGTTTCACCGTGAGCAATACGCCTGAAAAATGATTTAACATTCTGAAAAGCATCATAAAAGTCAATTTCAGGTACAATAAGCTTTTTAGCTGATTTTGGCACAACCTCTTCCGGCTCGTCATCAAAATAATTATACTTTCTCACAGCTTCACCTCATTTCTCACAGCATATACATCTGCATTTTACCATAAATTAACAAAGATATCAACTATAATTATAATATGAATATTAATTACAAATAATAATAGAAAGAAAGTTAAAACTAAAATAAAAAATCCTCATTCAAAAGAATGAGGATTCTTTATTTGGAGCGGATGACGAGGCTCGAACTCGCTACCTCAACCTTGGCAAGGTTGCGCTCTACCGGGTGAGCTACATCCGCAAATGCAAGAGTAATTATACACATAAGCAGAGCATTTGTCAAGTGTTTTTGAAAAATTTTGTTTTATTTATCTGTTTACATATCACTTTATTTTTGTTAAAATAAAATCCTGATGAAGGGAGTGCTTTTGTGGACTATCGTGTTATGCCGTTCGGCGAGGTGTGGAACAACGGTATTTTCAATGTACCGAACAGCCTTGTTGACAAATATCTTAAAATGGCAAGTGAATATCAGCTTAAAGCACTGCTTTTTATTTTGCGAAACGGCGGTCAGTCCGATTCACAGGCTATTGCAAAGGCACTCGGACAAACAGCATCCGACATCGATGATTTGCTGGAATTCTGGGTTGAGGAAAGTGTAATTGCTGTTGACGGACAGGCTGTGACCATTCAGTCAAAAACAGAAATAAAGCAAATTGAAGAGCCCAAAGCTAAGCCCATACGAGAAACACTATCCGCACCACGGCTTACGCCAAAGGATATTGTTGCGTTTATACGAGATGATGAAAGCATCCGTTTTCTGCTTTTACAAGCTGAGCAGGTTCTCGGCAGAAGCATCAGCCACGCTGAACAGGAAATGCTTGTTAATATGGTAAATTACTACGGACTCAAAGCCGAAGTTATTTTAATGATACTCGAATTTTATCGCAGTGAAAAGGAACGCGGAAAAGCTATCGGCATATCATATGTCAACACCATGGCTAAAAACTGGTCTGAGGAAGGTATTGACTCAATTGCCGATGCAGAGCTGAAACTGCAGGACATCGCACGCAGTGACAGATTGTGGAACGAAATCGTAGCGATAACCGGAATACGTCACAGACGACCGACGGCAAAGCAGCGTGAAATGGTTGACGAATGGTTTAAAAGCTTTGACACAACAATGGTCAATCTTGCATCAGATATTATGAAAGAAAACACATCAGAACCGTCACTTGCATACATAAACAAAATCTTAAAGCAATGGAAAAAGAAAGGCATAACCTCACCTGCACAGGTTCAGGCTGAGCAGGAGGCGTTCAACAGAAGCAAAGAGGATAAAAAATCCGACAAACTCAAAAGCAAACCGTCATACGATTTGGAAAAAATCAAACGTGATGCAATGGATAATACAGAAATTTAGAGGAAACATAAGGAGGTGCAGCAATGTCTTATTCACAAGAGGTTTACAGCCGTGCTACAGAAATGCTCGAACGCAGACGCGAAAGAGCAAATCTTGAGGCACAGGAGCGATTTGATGAAATCAGCGAAAAGCTGCCCGAGCTTGACATAATCCAGCGCAAGCTGGCACAAATAGGACTTAACATTTCAAAAGTATTCCTTTACAGCGCTGACAAGCAGGCTGATATCGAGCAACTCATGAAAGAAAGTCTTGATTTACAGCAAGAAAAAAAGGCAACACTCATAAAAAACGGCTATGGTGAAAATGCACTGGATGTACAGTTCACCTGCTCTGCCTGCAAGGATACAGGCTTTATCGGCAGCAGAAGATGCAAATGCCATAACGAGCTGTTAAAGGATATTGAGCGCAGCAGCCTTGCAAAAATTGCACCGATTGAGGACTGCACCTTTGAAACCTTTGACACAAGATACTACCCCGAACAGGTTATGGAAAACGGTATTTCACCAAGGGACAAGGCTGAAAAAATCAAGAAAAGCTGCAGCAAATATGCTGTTAATTTTGGCCGTTCATCAAAAAACATTATGTTTATGGGTGGTACAGGGCTCGGCAAAACCCACCTTTCACTTGCAATTGCTAATGTTGTTATCAACAAGGGCTACAGCGTAGTCTATGGCACAGCACAGAACATCCTAAGTGATTTGCAGAATGAGAATTTCGGCAGGGATAATAATTTGAGATATTATGAACGTGCCGTTTTAAATTGCGATTTGCTCATTCTTGATGATTTAGGTACAGAATTCAAGAGCAGTTATACTGTTGCATGTCTGTACAATATCATTAACTCAAGGCTTTCAGCAAAGCTGCCGACAATTATTTCGACAAATTTTACGCTTGATGAGCTTGAGGATAAATATGACCAGCGCATAACCTCAAGAATAACAGGTGAATACAGCCAGCTGGTTTTAGTCGGCAATGACATAAGATATATCAAATAGTAAATTCTACAACAGGAAAGCATTATGAGAGATTTTTTTGTTAAAATAAAAAACCTGTCGCTCATCACAATAGCTGCAGGGTTATTAATCGGTATTCTGCTCTTATTTCAGCCGGACAAAACCGTACAATTTGTAAGCATGCTGTGCGGAATAACGGTTATAATGCTCGGCGTTGGTGCATGGATATCCTATTTCACAAAGGTAAAATCAACAATTCTTGCCATATTGGGCTCACTTGCAATCATCGCAGGAATCATACTTTGCATAAAATACGAAAGTATTATTTCAACAGTGCTGTTTTTATTCGGAATATTCATACTCATAAGCGGCATCGTTGATTTTGTATCTGCAATTGATGCAAAAAAGAACGATTTGAAAAGCTGGATAGTATCGCTAATCATGGCGGCAGCTACCATCGTTCTCGGCTTATTGGTAGTTGTAAATCCGTTTAACAGTATGCTTGTGCTGACAAAGCTGTTAGGTGTTGCACTTATAATTTATGCTGTTATGGACCTGATTACCTTTATTCAGGTAAAAAAAGTTGTTAAATACAGCCTCAGCGAGCAGATCGATGTTGAAGCACAGGAACACACAGAGGATTAAAACAGAAATCAAGGAGTATTAACGATAATTTTTTTACCGTAGTACTCCCTTTTTATTAAGAGGTAAAGCCATGGACAAAATTAATGATTATTTAAAAATTATTGATGATGTAATTGAAAACGGTAAATTCAAGGATAATTGGGAAAGCCTTTCACAGTTTAAGGTTCCGTCCTGGTATCGTGAAGGCAGATTCGGAATTTTTATTCACTGGGGTGTATATTCCATTCCTGCAAAACAGACAGAATGGTATCCACGCCTTATGTACATAAAAGGTATGCCGAGCAATACTCACCATATAAAAAAATATGGTATGAATTTTGAATATCGTAATTTTATCGATATGTTCAAGCCCGAAAAGTTTAATGCAGATGAATGGATTGAGCTGTTCAAAAAAAGCGGTGCAAAATACATTATGCCTGTTGGCGAACATCACGACGGCATTAAAATGTACGCAAGCGAGCTTAATCGCTGGAATATGCAGGAGCTCAATGGCAGGGATTATATGGAAGAACTGCATACTGCCTGCGACAAGGCTGACCTTGGATTTTTAATCAGCAATCACCGTGCAGAGCATTACTGGTATTTCAATGGTGCAAGAAGATTTTATCCCGATTCTGAAGTTGCAAAAGACCTTTATCCCGATTTATACGGTCCTGCCTTTATGCCAAAAAGCAAAAACATTTATAAAACAGATAAGGAAATGTTCCCTTCTGAAGATTTTGTTAAGGAATGGCTTGTAACAGCCTGCGAAATGATTGACAAAAACAAGCCGCTTGCAGTTTATTTCGACTGGTGGATTCACAAAGACGAATTCAGACCTTATCTGAAAAAATTTGCCGCATACTACTACAATCGTGGTATTGAATGGGGCAAGGAGGTCTGTATCTTCTACAAATGGGGAGCATTGTTTGACGGCTGTGGTGTCTTCGATGTTGAGCGCGGTCAGATTGACGGCGCAGCACGTGAGCTGTGGCAGAATGATACGGCTATTGCAAAGAATTCATGGGGCTATACCGAGGGCAATCAATTCAAAACGCCTGCCGAAATTATCCGCAATATGATTGAGGTGTTTTCTAAAAACGGCTGTTATATGCTCAATGTAGGTCCAAAGGCAGACGGCACAATCTGTGACGAGGAAAAAAATGTTCTGCTTGAAATAGGCAAATGGCTTGATATAAACGGTGAGGCAGTATACGGCTCACAGCCTTTTGAGGTTTGTCCGTTTGAGGGTAAAAAGAGCAAAAACGGTTCATTCAAGGAAAGCAAGAAATTTTCCAAAAAAGATTTTTGCTTTACTGCCAGACCTGGTAAAATTTATATTTTCCCTATGGGAAAAAACTTGCCTGAAACCATAAAAATAAAAGCTCTGCGCCACGCAAATGAACAGGGTATAAGATATAAAATAGAGAATATTCATATTCTCGGCGAACAGCATTCACTCAGCTATACCCAAAGCGAGAAAATTCTTGAAATCAATCTCGGTAAAAAATACTCAAATGAAATACCAATGTGTATCTGCATTGATGTTGAATAAAAGCATACAAAAGCCTTGCATTATTCTGCAAGGCTTTTAACATTATATCTAAACCGAAAAATCCGTATAAATCTGCTTTTGGCTGCCCTCAGGCGAATACTGCCAAAAATCCATATGATTATCATTAATGTAATATGTAAGTGGTGCCGGTTTCGCAATTTCATCAAACGCTTCAACAATCACAAGCTTAATCTTCATTTTTGCAGGGATAACAGATTTAACATATACTACAACCTGCTGACCGACAAACAGATTTTCCTGTGGCTCGGCAAGCCCTGCAAGATTAGGTGCAAGCTCAACAAAAACACCGTAATCCTCAATACTCCTTACAACACCTGTCACCGTTTCGCCGGCTGCAAAAGCCTGTGCATTTTCCTCCCAATTACCAAGCAGCTCTTTAAGCGAAAAAGTCAGCTTGCTCGGCTCTTTTTTCCTTAGAATAACCTTAATATTCTGGCCCTCGGTCAGCCTTTCGTTAGGGTGTCCTATACGCGATACCGACAGCATATCAATGGGAATAAGTGCATTTACACCCGCACCTATATCAATAAAAGCACCGAATTTTTCAAGATGCGTAACACGTGCATCAATAATATCGCCCACAACAAGATGATTAAGATATTCATTCATACATCTTTGCTGTACTGCACGTCGAGACAGAATAGCTAAATTATTATCATAAATATCACGCTGAAATCCGAGAACAGTAAAGCAAACGCTTTTGTTAACCTTTGATATCAGGGCAATATCACGCACTGAGCCATCGTCTATCCCGACAGCCCCTTCAACTCGCGGAATAATGGCGCGTAGTGCTCCCAAATCAACATGCAGATTATGCTCTCTGTCGCAGAGCAGCACCTTTGATTCAAGCACCTCTCCCTGTATCATAGCTTCCTTCAATTCATCAACGGAATCAAATTGCTTTGACAATTCCTGATTTTTCCCCTCCGGGTAAAATTTCATAACATCACTCTCTTTTTTATTGTAGTTAAGTATATGAAATAAATTCGCGGAGTATGATAAACATATATGATGATATAAGAGTTGTAAAAATTTCACAGTGGTGTTATAATAACTAAATATAAATATAATAACGTTAAGGATAATGACTATGTAAAGGAACATTATTATGCAGCTTAAATTAGGCGATATTGTTATAATGAAAAAAAACCATCCCTGCGGCTCAAAGGAATTTGAAATCACACGTCTCGGCGTTGATTACAAGCTTAAATGCTGCGGCTGCGGAAAAGAGGTTATGATTCCCAGAATCAAAGCAGAAAAGAACATAAAGAAAAAAGTAAATAATGATATTAATGAGGATAAAATATGATAGATAAACTTGTAGAAGTAGAAAAAAGATATGAAGAGGTAAATGAGCTTGTGTGCAACCCGGATATCGTATCTGATCAGGAAAAATACACAAAGCTTATGAAAGAGCTCAAACACCTTACCCCTGTTGTTGAAAAATTCAGGGAATATAAAAAGGCAGAGGAATCCTTTGAAGAATCAAAAATGATGCTTGACGAGGGCGGTATGGATGCCGATTTTGCACAGATGGTTAAAGAGGAATTTGAGCAGAGCAAGGACGATATGGAGCGTATATCCGAAGAGCTTAAGGTGCTCCTTTTACCTCGTGACCCTAACGATGATAAAAACGTAATTATCGAAATCCGCGGCGGTGCAGGCGGTGAAGAGAGTGCACTTTTTGCAGGTGTGCTTTTCCGTATGTACTCTATGTATGCAGAAGCGAAGGGCTTTAAAACAGAGGTGCTCAACGCAAACGAAACAGGACTTGGCGGATATAAGGAAATCAGCTTTTCCGTTGAGGGTGACGGTGCATATTCCCGTTTTAAATTTGAATCGGGTGTTCACCGTGTTCAGCGTGTGCCCGAAACCGAGAGTCAGGGCAGAATTCATACATCAACAACAACGGTTGCCGTTCTTCCCGAGGCTGAAGAGGTTGATTTTGATATCAACCCGAAGGATTTGCAGATTGATACCTTCCGTTCCTCAGGTGCAGGCGGTCAGCACATCAACAAAACATCATCCGCTATCCGTATAACACATCTGCCGACAGGCACGGTTGTCGAATGTCAGGATGAACGTTCACAGCATAAAAACAAAGAAAAGGCCCTTAAGGTTCTGCGTTCACGTCTTTATGATGCAGAAAAGGCAAAGCACGATGCAGAAATTGCAGGTGAACGTAAAGCACAGGTCGGCACAGGTGACCGAAGTGAGAGAATAAGAACCTATAACTATCCGCAGGGTCGTGTGTCAGACCACAGAATCGGTCTCACCCTCTATAAGCTTGAGCAATTTTTAAACGGTGATCTTGATGAAATGATTGATGCACTTATCACCGCCGATACAGCCGAAAAGCTCAAAGCACAGGGCGAGGAGTAACTATTGCTGCTATTATTTCTAACATTGAATAATTATTATGAAAATTAATTGTAAATTGACTGATTCAACTGAATATAAACAATTTTGCTGTATAGAAAATTCTGTATATACATTAAAAATCAGTAAGAATTTTGAATACTGGTATTATGATTTATGCGATTTAATTGATTTTTACAATAATAGCAGTGTTGAAATAGTTTTAAATGCCAATCGTGCTGATATTGAACTGGCAAGAAAACTATATGGCAATCACAGATATAATGAATGCTATCTCAGAAAATATGAAACTGATATTATGGTTCATAGCACACCGTTTGAAAATGTTGAGAGTATAATTAAAGATGGTGAACTGAAATCTTGGAATATTTTGAAATTTGAAAAATCTAATTGGGAGCAAATACCGATTGGCACATTACTTGGAGATATTGATGATTTTTCAAATTATGTTATGTTGTCAATATTGTCTCAAAATAGTGAAGTTGTTACAGCATCAAAGCAAAAGCATAAGATAGATACCAATATAAATCAGTTATATAAGCCGGGTGCGAGATTTTATCTAAATGCAAAAAAGCTTGCATCTGATGGATTGCTTTTAAGAGATGGCGAGCATATAAAAGTTAAAGACTATATTCCTTTGAATGAATATCTAATTTGGTATTCAACCACTGAAAATTTGGGTCTTAATAAAATATCGACACCAAAAGAATTTTTTGAAAAATCAAACAACAGATTTTTCGAATTATATCCCCATTATAAATAATAAAAAGCGTTCCTGTAAAAAGGAATACAACAGGAGAACACAATGCAAACTAAAATTTTATCTACAAGTGAATATGACATTGCGCTTGCAGGTGAAATAATTGCAAGGGGTGGTCTTGTTGCATTCCCGACTGAAACCGTATATGGTCTGGGTGCGAACGCACTTGATGATGATGCCGTAAAAAGCATTTATGTTGCAAAAGGCAGACCGAGTGACAATCCGCTGATTGTGCACGTGAGTGACAAGGCAGACATTGCGCCGCTTGTAAAAGAAATCACGCCAAAGGCACAGGCACTTATTGATGCTTTTTTCCCTGCGCCATTAACAATCATTCTGCCGAAGAGTAAGAAAATCGGCAATGCTGTATCAGGCGGACTTGACACAGTCGCAGTGCGTATGCCTGAAAACGAAACAGCGCGCAGACTGATAAAAGCAGCCGGATGCCCTGTTGCTGCACCGAGTGCAAACACCTCGGGTTTGCCGTCACCAACAAGGGCAAAATATGTCATAGAGGATATGAGCGGTAAGATTGATGCAATCATTGACGGCGGAGATTGTGAATTCGGTGTTGAATCAACGGTTATTACACTTGCAACCGAAGTGCCGACCATTCTGCGTCCCGGTGCTGTTACACAGGAAATGATAGAACATGTTATCGGCAGGGTTGATGTTGCACGTGCGGTTTTAGAGGGTATGAAAAATGATGAGGTTGCCGCATCACCGGGTATGAAATATAAACACTATGCCCCAAAGGCAAGGGTTGTGATTGTGGATGCAGACAAAACAGCTTATGAAAATTTTGTCAATTCTCATAAAGATGCGTTTGCACTCTGCTTTGAGGAAGACGACATAACTGTACCCAAGGTTACTTTTGGTAAAGAAAACGATGATTTGTCACAGGCAAGGGAATTGTTCGACGCACTCCGACAGCTTGATGAAATGGGTGCAAAAAAGGTATATGCAAGAATTCCGAACACAAAAGGTGTAGGAATGGCAGTATACAACAGGCTTATCCGTGCCGCGGCTTTTAACATAATTGATTTGAAAAAGCCATTTTTTATCGGACTTACAGGGCAGACAGGCGCAGGCAAGGACTATGTAGGCAAATATTTTGCCAAGCTTGGCTTTCATATTATTAACAGTGACGAAATTGTTAAAAAAATTTATGACAATAATCCTGAACTTTTACAGCAGCTTGCCGAAGAATTTGGGAATGATATATTAGTGAACGGTACTCTTGACAGAAAAAGGCTTGCAATGCTTGCTTTTTCATCAAGAGAGAATACTGACAGGCTCAATAAATTAGTTCATCCGGCAGTCATTTCACTTTGTGAACAAGAGGCAAAGCCATTATCTGTTCTGGATGCACCTCAGCTTTTTGAGGCAAATGCACAGTCAAAATGCTACAAAATAATCAGCGTTATCGCACCTTATGAAACAAGACTGAAACGCATTATACAGCGTGATAACATCACTAAGGAGCAGGCAGATTTAAGAATAAATGCCCAGCTTGACGAGCAGTATTATATAGATAATTCTGACTTTGTTATTTATAACAACGGCGAGGATATTGAAATACAAATAAGAAAAATAATGGAGGAAATCATATGAGCGAGAAAACAAAAGCACAGGAGCTTAAGGAAAAGCTCTTTTACAAAAAAGAAAACGGCGTTGACTTTATGAGTGATGAAGAGCTTAAGGTCTGCGATGAATTCTGCGAGGGCTACAAAAAATTCCTTTTTGAAAACAAGACAGAAAGAGAATTTGCAAAGTCAGCACTTGAGCTTGCAAAGGCAAACGGCTTTGAGGAATTTGATAAATTCGGCGAAGAGCTCAAGGCAGGCGATAAGGTTTATTATTTCAACAGAGGCAAGGCAATAATCCTTTGTGTCAAGGGTACAAGACCTGTTAAGGACGGTGTGAGAATCAGTGCTGCACATATTGATTCCCCTCGTCTCGACCTTAAGCAATGCCCTGTTTATGAGGATGGTTCACTCGGCTTTTTCAAAACACACTACTACGGCGGTATCAAAAAATATCAATGGACTGCGATTCCGCTTTCACTTCACGGCAGAATATGCAAAAACGACGGCTCATATGTTGATGTTAAGGTTGGTGAAGACCCTGCCGATCCTAAATTCTGCATTACAGACATTCTTCCTCATCTCGGCGCTGAGCAAATGTCACGCAAGGCAAATGAGATTGTAAAGGGCGAGGAGCTTAATGTTGTTATCGGCTCACGTCCGTTTAAGGATGATAAGGAAAGTGAAAAAATCAAGCTCAACCTGCTTAATATTCTTTATGAAAAGTATGGTATTGTTGAGCGTGACTTTCTTTCAGCTGAGCTTGAACTTGTTCCTGCTTTTCCTGTAAGCGATATCGGCTTTGACAGAAGCCTTATCGGAGGCTATGGTCACGACGACCGTGTTTGCTCATACCCGGCAATGCAGGCAATTTTTGATATTGACGGCGCACCTGAATACACAGCTGTTACTGTTCTTACAGACAAGGAAGAAACCGGCTCAGACGGCAACACAGGTCTTAACTCAAGCTATCTTAAGTATTTCATTGAAGATCTTGCACGCCTTGAGGGCTGCGAGGGCAGAGATGTGCTTTCAAATTCAAAATGCCTTTCAGCAGATGTTAACGCAGCGTTTGATCCTACCTGGCCCACACAGTTTGAAAAAAACAATGCATCTTTCATTAATGAGGGTGTTGTTGTTACAAAGTTCACAGGTGCACGCGGCAAGAGCGGCACAAGTGACGCATCTGCAGAATATGTAAGCTTCGTTAAAAATCTTATGGAATCAAACGGTGTTTTGTGGCAGAGCGGTGAGCTTGGCAAGGTTGACGCAGGCGGCGGCGGAACAGTTGCTATGTATATTGCAAACCTTAATGTTGATGTTATTGACGTTGGTGTGCCTGTGCTTTCGATGCACGCACCTTATGAGGTAGTAAGTAAGATTGACACCTATATGGCATATAAGGCATTTAAAGTATTTTTCACAAAATAAATCAAAAAAGGCAATGCCTCCTTTCTGCGAGGAGGCATTACCTTTTATATTCTCATTTACTCACAAAATAATATTATTTATATAAAATGATAATGGTGATACTATGAACAAAATTCTTGTAGTCGGCACAGGCGGCACTATAGCCTGTGCTAAGGGTGACAATATACACCTTGACAATCCATTTAAAATTCTTGATTATATTGAAAAAAAGGATGTAAGCTTTGAATGTGTGTCACCATTTTCTGTTCTATCTGAAAATATGAACATTGATTTATGGCAAAGGCTGATTGACTATTTAAACACAGTTAATTTCGAAAAATATGCCGGTGTTATTATCTTGCACGGCTCAGATACGCTTGCCTACACAGGCGCACTGCTCGGCAATATTTTTTATAATAGACGAATTGTCCTTGTCGCAGCCGACAAGCCTGTTGAGGATACCGCTTCAAACGCTGTACCTAATTTTGAAAATGCAATTGATTTTATATGCGACGGAGCCGTTGGTGTTTACATCAGTTTCGACAGGCTTTACAGAGCAGTGAGAACTGTAAGTGCCGGCGAAAACGACGAATTCTTCGCAGTCGGAAAACAATCGAACTTTATAAAAAATCCCACACTGAGCAAAAAAAATATTCTTATAATCAAGCCGTATGTCGGCATTAATTATGATAATTATAAGCTTGATACAGTTGATGCCGTACTGCACGCAATGTACCATTCGGCAACTGCACCTGAAAATGCTATTGCATTTGCTGACAGATGCAAAAACAAGAATATACCATTTTATTTTGTCACATCAAAATCAAGTGCGGAATATGAAAGTGCAAAAAATTTCACCAGCATAATTTTTAACTCTACGATTGAAAATGCCTATGCAAGATTGCTGTTGACAAAATAGCACTTTAATGTTATCATATAAAAAATTAAATATCCAAACCGATGAGGCGGAGATAAAAATAAGATACGCAATTACAGAGAGCTCCCGACGCTGTGAATGGAGTATTAAACGGCTTATTAAATGGACCGCTGAGGGTACGGTGAAAAGCTTTTGCTTAGTATCCCGTAACGTGATGACCTGCGTCAATGGTCGGGGGTATGACAGTATCCCGCAAAGTGTATGGAGTACCATAAATCAAGGTGGCACCGCGGAATGTAATTTCGTCCTTGATAATACGAAAAATCGTATTATCAAGGACTTTTTGTTTTTTCTTTTGAAGAAACAAACATCCAATGATCTCTTACAGGAGGAAAATATATGCTGTTAACAAAACGATGGCAATAACAAATTAATCTATCCAACAAAATTCACTATAATATTCAAAGCATAAATTACCTATATCAGGAGGAAACAAGAATGAATTATAACAATATTGATTTTGATACCTATTTTAAAAATTACCCGGACAAATCAGGCTTTTTCGGCAAATACGGCGGTTCGTTTATTCCGCCCGAGCTTCAAAACGCAATGAACGAAATTACTGACGCTTACTATTCAATCAGCAAATCAGGAAAATTTATAAGCGAGCTTCGCCGTATACGCAAGGAATTCCAGGGCAGACCAACACCTATTTCACATCTTGAAAGACTGTCTGCTAAATGCGGCAATGTTCAGCTTTATGTAAAACGCGAGGACCTTAACCATACAGGTGCACATAAGCTCAATCACTGTATGGGTGAAGCACTGCTTGCAAAATATATGGGCAAGAAAAAGATTATTGCCGAGACAGGTGCAGGTCAGCATGGTGTTGCGCTTGCCACTGCCGCTGCATATTTCGGTCTTGAATGCGACATATATATGGGTGCTGTTGATATCAAAAAGCAGGCTCCGAATGTTGCAAGAATGAAAATTCTTGGTGCAAATGTTGTTGAGGTTACTGACGGTCTGCAAACACTCAAAGAGGCTGTTGACGCTGCATTTATGGCATACTGCAACGAATATAAGGACGCAATCTATTGCATAGGCTCAGTAGTTGGTCCTCATCCTTTTCCTATGATGGTACGTGATTTCCAGAGCATCGTAGGAATTGAAGCAAGAGAGCAGTTCCTTGAAATGACAGATGAATTGCCTGATGCAATTGTTGCCTGTGTTGGCGGCGGTTCAAATGCAATGGGAATCTTTTCAGGTTTCCTCAATGACCCTGTTGATATTTACGGCGTTGAGCCTTTGGGCAGAGGTAAAAATCTCGGTGATCACGCAGCTAGCCTTACATATGGCAGCGAGGGCATTATGCACGGCTTTAACAGCATTATGCTTAAGGACGAGAACGGTGAGCCTGCACCTGTTTATTCCGTTGCAAGCGGTCTTGATTATCCTTCATCAGGTCCTGAACACGCATTTTTACACGATTTAGGCAGAGTAAAATATGATACTGTTAATGATGATGAAACAATCGATGCTTTCTACACACTTTCAAGACTTGAGGGAATTATTCCTGCAATTGAAAGCTCACATGCAGTTGCATATGCTATGAAGCTTGCAAAGCAAATGGATAAGGGTTCTATTCTTATCAATCTCTCAGGCAGAGGCGATAAAGATATGGATTACATTTTAGAAAAATACGGCATCAGATAAAGCAGTCCCTTATAACTCCCTAAACGATAACTAAATTGTTTAAGGAGCATAAAATCACCCATAACCGCACACAGGATAAAAACATGAATAATATGTTACGGCAACAATAATTTAATCAATAGCAAAACCTCCGATTCGAAATTATGAATCGGAGGTTTTACTTTTTAAAAATTATGATTGTTGAACACCCATTCAGGTATTTCCTCAGCAGGAATCATTCTTGATACATAACCTGAATTTTTATAATGCACCATAATAATATAGTCATCTTCATTTGCAAAATAATAATTACGTGACCTAACCATAAGTTCGGCAATTTCATCACTATCATTAACATTGATTCCGTTTTTGAAATAATCTGTCATCATAATATTATAATAGCGATTATTATACTGTTCATAATACTGTTCAAAATCATCCTCTTCATTATAATAAACATTTGTATAAAACTGGTTTGAGGTCACAAACTGATGCGATACCATCGCATTGCTTCCCCACAATTCAAACTGCGTATCCCTTACAACACTGCACTTTTCAATGCTGATAGAGATAATTTCATCCTCATGCGGTAAGAACAAATCGTATTCACCTGTTGATTTAAGATAATTTATTGTATTGGTCATAGACGGATAAATGTAATAACCACCTTCATAACCGGATTCATATACATCTGCACCAAGCTCGTTTCTAAGTAAGGTCTCAGCTCTATCATCATAGTTATCTTCATTATACTCACACGAGCTGAAGAACAAACCGCCTATTGCAGCCTCACTTGGCTTGTAGCGCTGTTCATAGGTCTGTGACAATAAATCTGCTAAAAGTGCCTGCCTTAATTCAAGTGTATTTCTAATCAGATTACCATTTATCATACCATTTGATGCTACTGCATAAATTCTGCCGCCCTGCAATACATAAGCAGCTGACTTTTCATCGCTATATCCAAATAACGTACTGGTATCAAATAATAAATCATAAGTTTTCTGACTCATCGGTGCATCATTAACATTTCCTGTCAAAAGACAAGTAAGCTCATCTCTTACAGCCTTGCTGTCACGCAGGGAAAGAATACGATATGAGGCATCGTAATCCGTGTTCTCATAAAATCGGCTGACAATCTTGCCGTTTTTCAGCTTATAATAAACACAAACGCTGTTGCCGGTCATATTATCGGTTTTCTCAACCAGCTCCTTATTAATATCGGTAAAGAGTTTTAAATCCGCTTCATCATCAAAAACACCTATTGCACTGTTTCCTGAATAATAGTTCGGGAAAATATCATCATAGTATGAATCCTTTGACGGAACATTATCAAATTCACTTGCTGTAGCATTAATTACATTTGTGGTAATTATTGCTTTGTCGATTTTATCAACCTCAGGAACATATGTTGAGTAACCGAAAGCGCCTGCAGAAAGAATACAGGTAAATACCACCACACCACATACTGCTGAAAAAGGAATAACAAGCTCCTTTGCCTTATGCTTAATTGTTCTTCTGCATATAGATATGATAAAAAAGTACATACCTATCATAATAAATACAGCCACTAATACCGTAATGGCAATATTTGCCGTAAGACTCAAATCGCTGTAAACAAAGCTTACTGTATCAACCCAGAAAGCACACGCGGCAATAATACAAATTACTGCAAAGAAGCGCTGTGCAAAAACACTTGCACCATGAACACCTGCATTCTCCGCCTTTATTTTGATAAACAGGCTTCTTGCAATAAATATAAAGCACACACTGATTGCTGCCCATACAATAATCGGGAGGATATAGTCAAAGTTCAGCTCCTTGTAGCCACGGTTGGCAGTATTCATACTCCATTGTTCCATATTCTGATTAACACGGTAAACAAAATTGAAAATATTTTCTCTGATTGAATACTCTGCACCATATGCCTTGCCGATAAGCAATGGATTAATTATTGAAGTATAGTGAAAAAGACTCGGCTGAGTAAATTGTTCACTATCATAATAGGAAAACAAATTATTATGGTTATAGCCAGTTAAAAAGACTCTGCAAAAGATATCAATAAAATATACAGCCACACTCGGTGCACCGACCGCCACCGCACCGAAGAACAAAGACTCGATAATCGTACTGCACAGTACCATTGCAACTGACATTATTGCAAAGCCTGTAAAAATATAAACAAAGGTCGTTGCAAACAAGGCTAATGCACATTTTATTACATAACCTGCATTCCCAAGAAAAACGATATTGATAATCATATCAATAATAATCGGAATTGCAGTTGATAAAACTATCATTAAGATACCGGCTAATGCCCTGTTTTTGTAGAGCGTACGCCTATCAACACTTGTGCTGAAAAAAACATTAACAGCCTTTTTACTTGTTATAAAGCTGAAAGATATAATGGCAAAAAGCACACCGAGCAGCAAAAAGTATATTCCTACATATTCGCCGCTGTATATATCCATACCGGTCAGTGCCAATACAACTTCCTTACGCAGTCTTTCAATATTCATGTTGCTGTCAAAATAATATGAAAAGACTGTACTCAGCGGTGCAATAACAAACAGAATTAAAGATGAAAGAAAGGTCAGAACTGTAGGTATTATGATTTTTTTAAGTGCAAACCTAAAATCATACGCAGCGGCTTTTTTATTCGCTGAAAATTGCTGAGATGTCATACTTCCTATCCTCCATTTCATTCAAAAATACCTCTTCAAGTGAAAGCGTAACACAATCTATATGAATAGGACCGAGTGACTCGAGCAGCATTTTATCAAGAGAGCTGCTGACAATGATTGTTACCATTCGGTTATCAATCTGAATATTCCTGTATTCGATATTTGAAAATTCATATTCAAACACATCTCTGTTGAATATGAGTCTGTATTTTTTATATGCACTGCTGACATCATCAACCGAAACATTAAGGGCAAGACTTTTGCCGTTGATAAGTGCAACATGGTCGCAAAGATCAGCAACCTCCTGCAAATTGTGACTGCTCATAAGGATAGAGCAGTCAGTCTCTGCCATATATTCAATAAACAGTCTTTTACACAGACTGCGCTTCTGAGGGTCAATTCCGTCAAACACCTCGTCAAGCAGCATAAATTTAGGTCTTGTTGACATTGCAAGAATAATTTCTGCCTGTCTTTGCATACCCTTTGAGAAGGACTGCAGATTCTTATTTAAATCAAGTCCCATAGCCTCTGCCATTCTGAAAAAAATCTTTTCAGAGAAATTCTCATAGTATCCCTTATAAAAATCCTTCATTTTAAGCAGTGATGCACCTCTGGGAAAATAAAGCACATCCGGCACAAAGAAAATATTGCTTCGCAGGCTGCCATTATCATAAACATTTTCGCCGTCAATCAAAACGGCACCGCTGTTAGGAGCATATATACCGGCACAGGTTTTAAGAAGCGTTGTTTTGCCGGCGCCATTATAACCGACAAGACCGTAAATAGATGACTTATCAATCCGGAGTGATATGTTTTCAATGGCCGTGAAATCACCAAATCTTTTAGTAACATTATTAATATCAATCATTTACATCACCAGCCTTATATATTTCATTAATTAATGATTCTAAGTTTTCTCTGCTTACACCCTTAGCCTTACCTGAGTTGATAACAATCCTTATATCCTCAATTGCAGATTCAACAATTCTGTTATTTCCAATTGGATTTTCGCTTACAAAATTGCCCTTGCCCTGAACCGTATAGATAACCTTATCCTTTTCAAGCTCGGAAAATGCATGCTTAATCGTATTAACATTAATATTCAGCTCGTTTGACAGGCTCCTGATTGACGGAAGCTGATCGTGTGGTGCATAAACCCCCGCGTTAATCAGCATAATAATCTGCTCCTTGATTTGCTCATAAATCGGAACACGGCTGTGTAAATCAATTAAAATCATCATTATCACTCCCTTCACAAACGAATCACACTGTGCCACTATAGCTATCACAGTTAAAATGTAACATAATTACTTTCTCTTGTCAATAATATGTATCAATTCTTTTTTATATAGATGCAAAAAAGAATTGATAATTTATAACAAAAACCTGCTGACATAAAATCAGCAGGTCATTATTTTATACTATAATATTAATCCTCGTTATCCTCATTGTCGTCATCATCCTCGGATTCGTCCTCGGTTGTGGAAGCTGCAGTTGTTTTAGGCTTATTATACTTACTGTTTGTAGTATAGTTAACAGTACCGTTAACCGACCTTTTAAGAATATACGAGCTGCCATCCTTTGACACCTGAATATCAACATCACCGACATTGATATCATCTGCAGCATAAACCTCACAAATCAGAGTGCCTTTAGATGCAGACACACTCAGTCTAATATCTGTACCTGAATTGTTTTTAAACTGAAAATCCTGTGTGTTCCACTGCACGGTTGCATCTGCACCAAGTGGAACATAGCTGATTTCAAGCGAATGGCAGGCACGCACGGTTATATCCATATTTGCACGCAGAGCAGCCTGGAAAATTGTTGAGCTGACCTGACAGATACCTCCGCCAAGACCATCAACAAACTCGTCGCCCTTAACAACCTTTGCCTCCTGATACCCGGCGAGCACTGTTCTTTTGCCGACTGTCTGGTTGAACGAAAAAGTTGCACCATCAGGAATTTTAAGGTTGTCCAGCTTGCTTACAGCATTATTGATATTAACGGTTCTTGTAGAATTTGATGAATCGTAATATGTAGTATAGGTTGACAGCTTATATGGATAGCTGCCATCCTCATCCTTTGTAAGAGCAGGATAAACTGTATTCGTTGCTGGCTCCTTGAAGGTTGTATTAACATCCTCGGTGGTTCGGGTTGTTGTGGTGGTTGTAGTAGTCGGTGCAGTTGTTGATTCTGTTGTTGCATTAACATCGGCAGTTTCACTGCACCCTGCAAAGGTCAGGGACAGCATAACTGCAATTAAAATTATCGCTAAAAGCTTTTTCAATTATTTTTTCTCCTTGTAAGGCTTTTTAATATCTACCCAGCCTTCTTTAATCACTTGTCTTGCACGTGCAATTGAGAGTGCTTTTTCAGGAATACTGTCTGTAATGGTTGAGCCTGCTGCAATATATGCCTGCTCACCCACCTCAACAGGTGCAATCAAATTTGTGTTGCATCCGATAAAAGCACCATCGCCGATTTTACAGCGTGACTTATTTTTGCCATCATAATTGCAAGTAACTGTTCCGCAGCCAAAGTTAACATCGCTGCCGACATCACTGTCACCGATATAGGTGAGATGTGCACTCTTTGAGCCTTCGCCGACTGTTGAGTTCTTAACCTCGACAAAGTTACCGATATGAACACCTTTTTTAAGTGTGGAATTTGCACGCACCTTAACAAACGGACCTGCGTCAACCCCATCCTCAACAGTACTGTCAAGAATTTTGCAGTTATCAAGAATAACATTGTCACCGACTGTTGAATTATCGATATAGGTATTCGGTCCGATTGTGCAGTTGCTGCCGATAACGGTATCACCAAGAATAATTGTATTCGGCATAATAACGGTTGAATTGCCGATTTTGACATTCTTGCCGATAATAACACCGTCTGTGCATGGAATATCAACACCATCAAGCATAAGCTTTGTGTTAATATTTCTTCTCATAATATTATTAAGATCGTTAAGCTGCTTTCTGTCGTTTGCACCAAGTATAACCTCGCTGTTTTCAACAACATATGCACCTGCATTTTTGCCTGCAGAAATGAGTATTTCAAGTGTATCAGTCAGATAATACTCATTCTGGGCATTATTATTTGTGATATTGCCCAGTGCATAAAGCAAATCTGCACCGTAAAACCAGTAGCATCCTGCATTTGACTCGTTAATCTTCTTTTCCTCAGGTGTTGCATCCTTATGCTCAACAATTCTTAAAAGAGTGCCATTATCATCTCTCTTGATATGGCCGATACCCTCTGTATCATCAACAAGTGCACTGATCAGTGTAATTGAATTATTATTCTCTTTATGATAAGCATATGCCTTGTTGATGGTTTCGGCATCCATAAGCGGACCATCACCATTAAGGATAAGAATATCATCCTCTGCATGCTCTTTAATAAAATCCGTTGCCTGCATTACTGCGTGGCCTGTACCAAGCTGCGGCTGCTGCAAAGCAGTCTTGATATCTGATGAAAGATAAGCCTCAACCTCTTCATGCTTATATCCTGTAATTACGCAGATGTCCTCGGCCCCTGCCTCTTTAACTGCATCAACAACGTGACCGATCATCGGCTTGAATATTACATTGCACATAACCTTAGGGCAGTCTGCCTTCATTCGTGTACCCTTACCGCCTGCAAGAATTATAGCACATTTCATACATTTTTCCTCCATTAATCTATGAATACATATCTTCCTTTTTACAATTATGCACCAAAACTATATATTTTTCAAGACAAATCATAATAAAGATTAAAAATTAACAAAAAATGTTTGTAATTTATCCTATATTATGTTATAATGCTATCGCATTATACCGTAGCCATAATAGGTTGCTCGCCTATATAGCTATACGTATAGTATTCCAAATCAGTTATTTATTATTTAGGAGGTATTTCCCAATATGGCAAACAAGTATTGCTACCTTTTTTCAGAAGGTAATGCTACAATGAGAGAGCTCCTCGGCGGTAAGGGTGCAAACCTTGCAGAAATGACCAACATCGGTCTTCCTGTACCACAGGGTTTCACAATTACAACAGAGGCTTGTACTCAGTACTACGAAGATGGTCGTAAAATCAATGATGATATTATGGCTGAAATCAACGAGTACATTGTAAAGATGGAAGAAATCACAGGTAAGAAGTTCGGTGATAAGGAGAATCCTCTCCTCGTTTCAGTTCGTTCAGGTGCAAGAGCATCAATGCCTGGTATGATGGATACAATCCTTAACCTTGGTTTAAATGAAGAGGTTGTTAACACAATCGCTGAGAAATCAGGTAACCCACGTTGGGCTTGGGACTGCTACAGAAGATTCATCCAGATGTATTCTGATGTAGTTATGGAAGTTGGTAAGAAGTATTTTGAAGTTCTTATCGACGAAATGAAAGAGAAGAGAGGCGTTACTCAGGACGTTGAGTTAACTGCTGAAGATCTTAAAGAGCTTGCTGCTCAGTTCAAGGCTGAGTACAAAGACAAGATTGGCGAGGACTTCCCGGCTGATCCTAAGGAGCAGCTTATGGGTGCAGTTAAGGCTGTATTCCGTTCATGGGACAACCCTCGTGCAAACGTATACCGTCGTGACAACGATATTCCTTACTCATGGGGTACTGCTGTTAACGTACAGTCAATGGCATTCGGTAACATGGGTGACGATTGCGGTACAGGTGTTGCTTTCACACGTGACCCTGCTACAGGTGCAAAGGGTCTCTTCGGTGAGTTCCTTACAAATGCACAGGGCGAGGACGTAGTTGCAGGTGTTCGTACACCAATGCACATTTCAGAGATGGAGCAGAAATTCCCTGAAGCATTCGCTGAGTTCACAGAGGTTTGCAAAACTCTTGAGAATCACTACAGAGATATGCAGGATATGGAATTCACTGTTGAGCACGGTAAGCTCTTCATGCTCCAGACACGTAACGGTAAGAGAACAGCTCAGGCTGCTCTTCAGATTGCATGTGACCTTGTTGACGAGGGCATGAGAACAGAGGAAGAGGCTGTTGAAATGATCGACCCTCGTAACCTCGACACACTCCTTCACCCACAGTTTGACGCTGCTGCTCTTAAGGCTGCAACTCCTGCTGGTAAGGGTCTCGGCGCTTCTCCAGGTGCTGCTTGCGGTAAGGTTGTATTCACAGCTGACGATGCAGTTGCTTGGAACGAGAAGGGCGAGAAGGTTGTACTTGTTCGTCTTGAGACTTCACCTGAGGATATCACAGGTATGAAGGCCGCTCAGGGTATCCTTACAGTTCGTGGCGGTATGACATCACACGCTGCTGTAGTTGCTCGTGGTATGGGTACATGCTGCGTATCAGGCTGCGGCGACATCAATATGGACGAAGAGAATAAGAAATTCACACTCGCTGGTAAGGAATATCACGAGGGTGACTATATTTCAATTGATGGTTCAACAGGTAACATCTATGAGGGTATCATCCCAACTGTTGACGCTACAATCGCAGGCACATTCGGCAGAATCATGGGCTGGGCTGACAAGTTCAGAACACTCAAGGTTCGTACAAACGCTGATACTCCTGCTGATGCTAAGAAGGCAAGAGAGCTTGGTGCTGAGGGTATCGGTCTCTGCCGTACAGAGCATATGTTCTTTGAAGAGGACAGAATTGCTGCATTCCGTGAAATGATTTGTTCAGACACAGTTGAAGAGAGAGAAGCTGCTCTTGAGAAGATTCTTCCTTATCAGCAGAATGACTTTGAGGCTCTTTATGAGGCACTTGAGGGCTGTCCTGTAACAATCCGTTTCCTTGACCCACCTCTCCACGAGTTCGTTCCTACAGAGGAAGATGATATCAAGAAGCTTGCTGACTCACAGGGCAAGAGCGTTGAAGATATTAAAGCTATCATCGCATCTCTCCATGAGTTTAACCCAATGATGGGTCACCGTGGTCTCCGTCTTGCAGTAACATATCCTGAAATTGCTAAGATGCAGACAAAGGCTGTTATCCGTGCAGCTATCAACGTTCAGAAGGCTCACGCTGACTGGACAGTTGCTCCTGAAATCATGATTCCGCTTGCTTGCGACACTAAGGAGCTTAAGTATGTTAAGGATATGGTTGTTGCAACTGCTGATGCTGAAATCGCTGCTGCAGGTGTTGAGATGAAGTACGAAGTTGGTACTATGATCGAGATTCCTCGTGCTGCTCTTACAGCTGACGAAATCGCTAAGGAAGCTGAGTTCTTCTGCTTCGGTACTAACGACCTTACTCAGATGACATACGGCTTCAGCCGTGACGATGCTGGTAAGTTCCTTGATGCTTACTATGATGCAAAGATTTTCGAGAACGATCCATTTGCTAAACTCGACCAGACGGGTGTTGGCCAGCTTATGAAGATGGCTGTTGCAGGCGGTAAGGCTACTCGCCCGGAGATTCACTGCGGTATCTGCGGTGAGCACGGCGGTGACCCAAGCTCAGTTGAGTTCTGCCACGAGATTGGTCTTGATTATGTATCATGCTCACCATTCAGAGTTCCAATCGCTCGTCTCGCTGCTGCTCAGGCTGCAATCAAGTCAAATAAGTAATTAAACAATTACAAAATAAATAGCAAGAGGATAGCTTAATGGCTATCCTCTTTTTATATACAAAGCAAAAGCACTCAACATTAAAGCTGAGTGCTTTTGTAATTATCATATTATATTAAGTATCGAGCGAAATATAGTTCCAGTCTTTAACATCAGAAATTAACCATTCAAGACCACGCCGTCTTTCAACAACAACATCCTTATTAAGCTCACCGATTGGAGTATCGGGGCGGATTCTTTTTTCTGTTGTTGCCCAATGATAACGATAGTACAAATCAAGCATATCAAGAATTTCTTCAGTATTTCTCAGCTTACATTTTGATTTGAATTCATCATAGCTTTTACAATCTCCAACCAGAGAAATCGCCTTTTGGCAATCACAGATATCTTTAGGATATTCAAACCCAATATCATCTATCAAACCGAGTGCCCACACCAATGACCAATAAGCCTCATACGTCCATACAACATCTATAACATCCTGCTTGCTGTAATGCCCGAAAAACACCTTCTTCTCCTTACTCAGCAAATCCTTCTGCACACCGAATTCCTTAAGGAGCTTATAGAACATTTCCTTTGACTGCTCATAATCATCAGTATCAGCATCCATTGCAATCTGCGTTGACAAAAGACAGGCAATGGCTCTTTTACAAATTTCGTCCATATCCTTTAACTTTACCTGCGAGCTATCCTCTAAAACAGGCAGATTTTCATTGCAGGCTATTCCTCTATCCTTAATCTTTTTATTAGATGCAGCTCTCCTTTGTTCAGGAGTTTTGATACTTTTTCTTTTAAATTTATCAAACAAGCCCATATTAAACACCTTTAATATTATTATAATTATCGTTTAGCGCAGTAAGTCGTAAGTAATGATTAAACAATCGTGCATTATTAATATAAGCTATAATTTGATATTATGCAATAAATTATTTATAATACTAATTGTAACCACATTGACAATTGTATTTTTTATTGTTATACTAAAAAAGTAAAAATATGTCGAGTTATAATGTTATATCAATGAAGGTGTAGGAATATGAATAAAAACAGAGTTCAGGTAAAAATTGCTGGTGCAAGCTATACAATTGTTACTGAGGATGACCCGCAGTATGTTGAGGAGCTTGCTGAAAATATCAGTCTCGAAATCCGCTCAATATGCAATGCAAATCCGTCTTTGTCAATGACACAGGCTGCTGTGCTTGTTGCACTTGACGAGGCAGATTCATACAAAAAGGCATCTGCATCTGCAGACAATCTCAGAGTACAGATTAAAGATTATCTTGAAGAGAGTGCAAGAGCAAAGATGGAGGTTGAGGTTGCAAGACGTGAGGTTGAAAGACTTAACCGCGAAATTGCTGATTTAAGAGAAAAATTAAACAACAGATAAGGAAAAATATGAAATATGAAATTTTGGCTCCTGCTGGTAGCATGGAGTCTTTGATTGCCGGTGTACGCAGTGGAGCAAACGCAGTTTACCTTGGTGGTAAAATGTTTAACGCCCGCCGTAATGCCGGCAATTTTGATAATGAAGAGCTGAAAAATGCAGTTGAATACTGCCACAAAAGAGGTGTTAAGGTCTACTTAACACTTAATATTCTCGTGTCCGATAATGAAATGAAAAGCGCCTATGATACAGTCAGGTATGCACTCGGCGTTGGTGTCGATGCGTTCATTATTCAGGATATCGGTACAGCAAAAATGATAAAAGAGCATTTTCCGCAGGCAAAACTGCACGGCTCAACCCAAATGAGCATAATGACACCTGCAGGTGCAAGATATGCAAAATCACTTGGCTTCAGCCGAATTGTTCTGCCGCGTGAAATGAGTCTTGACGAAATCGAAGAAATAAGAAAAAGTACCGATTTAGAGCTTGAAATATTCATACACGGTGCGCTTTGCATGTCCGTATCAGGTCAGTGTTACCTTTCATCCATGCTTGGCTCCCGCAGCGGCAACAGAGGCTTATGCGCCCAACCATGCCGTCTGCCATTTACAGCAAAGGGAGACAAAAGCGAGTGTGCATTATCACTTAAGGACCTTAGTCTTATTGAGTATCTTGATAAGCTTGACGGCATAACCTCATTAAAAATTGAGGGCAGAATGAAAAGACCTGAATATGTCAGTGCATCTGTCACCGCAGTGAAAAAGGCTATTGATGGTACTTATACAAGCTCAGACAGTTTTAATCTGCGCTCTGTATTTTC
Source organism: uncultured Clostridia bacterium (assembly GCA_947176035.1). Lineage (GTDB taxonomy): Bacteria > Bacillota > Clostridia > Oscillospirales > Acutalibacteraceae > Eubacterium_R. Next base: position 29,277 of record CAMWPJ010000006.1, read on the forward strand.
ACGCAGCGGCTTTACAGACGGATATCTTACTGCCGCACGCGGCAAGACAATGTTCGGCACAAGACAGAAGGAGGACGTTATTTCTGCAAATAATGTGCTTAAAGCAATCAGTCATAACTATGACAATGAAAATCCTCTGCTGCCGATTGATATGCACTTTATATGCAAAAAGGATTCACCCTGCACATTAAGTGCTGCCGCACTTGGAAAAACAGTCACTGTTACGGGAGATATTCCCGAAGCTGCCATAAACAAGCCTATGACTGCCGAAGGTCTTAAACAGCGTTTGTCAAAGCTTGGAGGAACTCAGTTTTTTGCAAACGATATCAGCATTGAGCTTGATGACGGATTAATCATCCCTGCATCAAAAATCAATGAGTTGAGACGAAAGGCTGTTGAACGGATTGAAGTACTGCCTGAAATTACAGTAGAGTCAAAACCCTTTGAACAGAAAAATTTTGAACAAAAGAACAAGGTGCCGTATCTCACAGCATCCTTTAGAAATGCTGAACAGATTCCCGACAAGCATCCATTCAAGTATGTTTTTATTCCGCTTGATTCAAGCCTTGAAGACTTTATCGACAATCGTGCAGGAGTTGTTTTACCCCGCGGTCTGTTCGGAATAGAAAATGATATAAAAGCACGTCTTGAAAAACTGAAAAAAGCAGGTGTTGCAAAAGCACTCTGCGGAAATATCGGTTCATATCAATTGGCAAAGGAAATGGGATTTGAAGTATTCGGTGATTTCGGACTGAATATTTATAACAGCGAAAGTGCACAGCAGATAAGCAATCCGATTCTATCCTTTGAACTGACAATGGAACAGGCAAATAAGATTAATGCAGAAAACACCGGTGTTATTGTATATGGCCATGTACCGCTTATGCTTACCAGAAACTGTCCCATTAAATCGAGTATAGGCTGCTATGAATGTAATATGCAGGGCAGACTTACCGACAGAAAAGGGTATGAATTCCCGATTATCTGTTCAGACTATCCCTGTGTTGAGCTTCTTAATCCTATTCCGATATGCATGTCAGACAGAATGAATGAAATAAAAACAGATTTTGCACATTTTTACTTTTCAACAGAAACTTTAGAAGAGGTTGAAAAAATTATTGAAATGCACAGCAAAGGTGTTAAACCTGATTTTAAATACACAAGAGGATTATATCAGAGAGGAACACTTTAATAATGATAATACTTGCATCAAAATCACCAAGAAGAAAAGAGCTTTTATCACTTATTACAGAGGATTTTGTTATTAAAACTGCTGATGTTGATGAAAATCTGCCAAAAGACATCACGCCGAACAAGGCTGTTGAATATTTATCAAAAATAAAGGCAGAGCCATTTAATAACGGCTCTGACACCATAATCGGTGCAGACACAGTGGTGGCAATTGACGGAATAATCCTTGGCAAGCCGAAAAACCGTAATGATGCTTTCCGTATGCTAAAAATGCTGAGCGGAAAATATCACAGCGTTTTCACAGGTGTTACTGTGATAAAACCTAATGACTCTATCACCTATTCAGTTGAAACAAAGGTTAAATTTTTCGATTTAACAGATGATGAAATAAACAACTACATAAATACTGATGAGCCATATGACAAGGCTGGCAGCTATGGAATACAAGGAAAAGGGGCGCTGCTTGTTGAAAAAATCGATGGAGATTACTTTAATGTAGTCGGTCTGCCTATAAGCACCTTAAACAAGCATTTATGATAAACACAAGAGTCGCATTTGGGCGAATTTAAGATAATCAACAGAAATGCGGCTTAAATTGCACTTGAATTTTTTTGATTTTCGTGGTATTATATATTTGAAGACTTATTAAATATTATTAAACAGTGAGCAACCGTTCACCATAACTCAGCAATTATTTCACGCAAATTTTTACTGATTTTGAAAGGAGACAGTTATGGCAGCAGATTTACATTGTCATACTAAATTAAGCGACGGTTCAGTCGGTATAGAAGATTTAATCGTTATAGCACAGAAAAGCGGAATAGATACGATTGCCATAACTGACCATGATTGCCTTGCAGGCACAGTAAGAGGTCAGGTAATCGGCAAGCGTTACGGCGTTAAGGTTATTCCCGGCGTTGAGCTGTCAGCATTCGACAGTGAAGCAGGCAAAAAAGTGCATATTCTTTGTTACCTTGCAGAAAAACCTGACAGACTCGAGGGACTTTGCAAACGCACATCAGTTGCAAGAAAAAGAGCAGGACAGATTATGATGCTCAAGGTTGCAGCACGTTTTCCTGTATCAAATGATTTTATAATCAATCACGCATCAGGCTCTACGAACCTTTTCAAACAACATATTATGCATGCACTTATGGATGCCGGTTATACAAATAAGATTTTCGGCGATCTTTATCACGTTCTTTTTGACAGTGACAGCGAAACCAATCTTCTTGCTCCGGTTAAGTATCCTGAGGTTAACGAGGTAATTGAAGAGGTACATAACGCCGGCGGAATTGCCGTGCTTGCACATCCATCAACCTTTGACAACTTTGATGAGATTGATAAATACATTGAGCTTGGTCTTGATGGTATTGAGGCTTGGTATCCATCCGCAACCGATGAGGATATCGAAAAAGTGAACAAAATCTGCAAAAAGAACAAGATTCTCATGACAGGCGGCTCAGATTTCCATGGAATTTACGGAGATAAAACCGTTACCCTCGGCAGCTGTACTACACCTGATGAGCATATGGACAAGCTTCTCGGCTACAAGGCAAAGAAAAAGAGAGCACAGCGCAGAGCAGAAAAGGAAGCTGCAGAAAAAGCAGCTGTAGAAAATTAATAATCTTATATAAAAAAACACGGATAGATTAATCTATCCGTGTTTTTGCATATTAAATTTTATCCAAAATAAATATGCAGGCATAGGTCTCTATAACTTTTTATTCAACACTTACTACACTAAATAATAACTTATTGCACTGCCTTTTCCTTTTTATTTATACCTCTCATAATAAATATGAACATAAATATACTCATTACAACACAGAAGAAATCGGCTGTTGCCTGTGCCCAAATAATACCGTCAAGACCAACAAGCTTATTGAGAATAAAGAGCATCGGAATATAAATAAGTCCCTGTCTGCCTACCGAAAGAATAAAAGTCTGTATACCCTTGCCCATTCCTTGGAAAGCAAAATTAAGAACAAACATAATACCGATAACCGGCCCAGGAGTCATAATTGCTGTAAGCATTTTTACACCAAGGTCAATAACCTGAGTATCATCGATAAACATACTGATAACATTTTCTCTGAACACAAGGTAGAACAGCATCATCACAGTACCAATAACAATATTGCACATAATACTAAAGCGCATACATTTTTTCATTCGTGTATAGTTCTTAGCACCATAGCAATAACCGATAAGAGGCTGAACACCCTGTCCCAAACCAATCTGCAACATAATTACAAGCATATTCGCCTTCATTGCAACGCCCATTGCCGCAACTGCATTATCTCCATAGCCTACAAGAACAATATTAACAATAATATTGCTTACACTCATCAAAAGACCATTAAGACATGCAGGCAAGCCAACATTGATAACGCCCTTGGCAATGCCGTTGCCCATAGAAAATCTCTTTGGAGTAATACTTAAAATACTCTTTCCTCTCAGGAAATAGATAAGAAAGAATAATACACTGAAAACATTTCCAAGCACAGTAGCAATTGCTGCACCTGCAACACCCATATCAAAACCAAACGGCAAAGTAATACCGAAAAGCTTATCACCCGAATCAAGAATAAAAACAGGATCAAGAATAACATTGATAACCTGACCGAGTATTGAACCTATCATAGAGGTTTTAGCAGCACCCTCACCACGAACAAGATTGCAAACTGTGATTGCAAGCACTGAGAATGGTGAGCCGATTGCTACCCATTTTAGATAATCCTGAGCAAAGCCAATCGTATTATCGCTCGCACCTATAAGATAAAGCAATGGCTCTCTGAAAAGCAAGAAGAGCACACCAATAACTATACCGCATACCAAAGAACCATAAATGCAAAAGCTGCTTATGGTTTTTACTCTGTCATTTTTACCCTCTCCGAGTGAACGGCTGATAAAAGCACAGCCACCGATACCAAACAGATTACCAACTGCAATAAAAAGCATAAATAACGGCATTGATACTGAAACAGCAGCAACCTGATTACTATCGCCTGTCTGTCCTACAAAAAATGTATCGGCTAAATTATATACAATATTAATAAGCATGCCCATCATGCTCGGCAATGCCATCGCCGCAACTGCTTTGGGCACTTTATATTCTGCAAAAACTTTTGTGTTATCCTTCATAATTACATCATCCTTTCTGAATATTTGCTTTAGATTAAAATCTGATTATTACGATTTACAGCCTGTCTGCTATACAGATAAAATCATTCATAGTCAGCTTTTCAGCACGCAGTGTCAAATCAAGACCAAGCTCATCAAAAACAGCAATGAGCCTATCCTTTGATATTCCCATGGTATTCGAAATACTGTTAAGTGCTGTTTTTCTGCGCTGTGAAAAAGCACATTTAACAACCGTAAAAAGCTTTTTCTCATCCTTAACACTAAAAATCTGTTCTTTGCGTATTTTAAGTCTGATAACCACGCTATCCACCTTAGGACTTGGCATAAAACTGTCTCGGTTTACATCAAACAAAATCTCGCTGTCTGCATAATAATTGACCGCCACGGTTACTGCACCCGCAAGTCGTGAACCAACCTCGGCACAAAGGCGTTCACCCGCCTCCTTCTGCACCATAACAACAATTTCATCAATAGGCAATCTGCTCTCCAGCAACGTCATAATCACAGGTGAGGTTATATAATAAGGCAGATTTGCACATACTTTCACAGAAGTACAGCCACTGAACTTTTCTTCAATAAGCTGTTTAAGATCAATTTTCATAACATCGGCATTGATAATTTCAAGATTATCAAATTCAGCCAAAGTTTCGTCAAGTACAGGGAAAAGTCTTTTATCAAGCTCAACAGACACAACCTTACCTGCAACCGAGCATAACTCCTTTGTAAGCACACCGATGCCCGGACCAACTTCAAGCACACCTGTATCTCCATCAGCACAAAGACTATCTGCCATTTGAGGACAAACATCGGGATTAATCAGAAAATTCTGCCCCAGTGCTTTGGAAAAAGTAAAGCCATGTTTTGATAATATTCTTTTTACAGTATTATAATCATATAAATTCATAGGCTATTCCTCGCAATTCTGTGATATTCTAACACATTCACAATAAGTTTACAATGTTTATCTTGACATTTTGTTAAGTTGTGATAAAATAACCGTTAGTCGGCTAATGATAGTCGGCTAAATTAACAAATAGGATTTGAAATTTATGAGGTATAAGAAGCATTGCGGTCCTCCGCCAAGAGAGTTAATTGCTCCGAGAGCTATGTGCTTATCAAAGCTGCTGCGCCAATCCTTCAACGAAGCAGTCGCGGAACAGGGACTGTTTTCCGGTCAGCAGGACATTGTGCTGGCACTTGTTGAAAATGAAGGAATAACACTGAGCGAGCTCGCAAAACTGCTTGACGTGTCAAGTGCAACGGCAAGCGTATCAATCAAAAGAATGGAAAAGGCAGGCTTTATAATAAAGAAGGCAGACAAAAACGATGCACGAATCACTCGCCTTTATCCTACAGAAAAAGCAAAACATGCACCGGAAAACATAAAAAACAAAATGGATTCGCTCGAAAACATTTTGAAAAAAAATATGACTGAAGAACAAGCACAGCAACTGTCAGATCTGCTGGAGCTTGCAATTCAGAATTTATTAGAAAGAGGTGACAAGAATGATTAAAAAACTGGCAAAATATATGAAAGGATTATGGGGGCTTGCACTCATAAGCGCAAGCGGTATGATTGTTGAGGCAATCTGTGAGCTTGCACTGCCGTCAATCGCCAATACAATTTACAGCCGTGTATCCGAGGCAAACACCGGTGATGCAGACATTAAAAGCTATGTAATTAAAACCGGACTTATTATGTTTGCACTTGCAGTAGTCGGACTTTGCGGCGGCATTGCAACAATGAAATCGTCCTCTGTTGTAGGGCAGAAATTTTCCTACAGACTCAGGGGAGATCTTTACAAAAAAACAAGTGAATTTTCATTTAAAAACATTGATACATTTTCAACCGCATCTCTCACAACAAGAATGACAAACGATGTAACTATGCTGCAGAACACGGTAATCATGATGCTCAGAATGCTTGTTCGTGTGCCCGCACTGTTGGTAGTATCAGCAGTGTTTGCATTTTCAATCAACGCAAAGCTTTCATTAATTATTGTATTCCTGCTGCCCGTAATTCTTATTATTGTTGTACTTATACTTAAATTCGGTTTCCCCATGTTCCAGAAAATGCAGAAAAAAATTGACACGCTTAACCGAGTTGTACAGGAAAACCTTATCGGCATCAGAGTTGTCAAGGCATTTGTAAGAGAAGAAAAGGAAAAAGAAAAGTTCCACAATGCATCGGATGATTTGGCAAGACAGGGCTCAAAAGCGGCAGGTCTGGTTGTAACCATTATGCCGATTATGATGCTGATGATGAATGTTGTAATCGTTTACACCTACTATAAAGGCGCAACAGATGCAGCGGCAGGTGTTATGGAGGTCGGACAGATTTCAGTTCTTTCCTCATACATTGTCCAGGTGCTTATGAACATTATGATGGTATCCATGTTCCTGCTGCAGTTCACAAGAGCAAAGGCATGCGGCGACCGTGTTGTTGAAGTGCTCAATACCGAAATAGATATTGTTAATCCGAAAAATCCCTATATCCCTGAAAATCCTAAGGGAAGAATTGAGTTCAAAGATGTTAATTTCGGCTATCATGATAACGACACTGTACTTGAAAATATTAATTTCACCGCAAAAGCCGGAAGCATTATCGGCATAATCGGATCTACGGGCTGCGGTAAATCCTCACTTGTAAATCTTATACCGAGACTTTACGATGTCACAAGCGGTCAGATTTTAGTGGATGATGTTGACGTAAGAGATTATGACATTGCTGCGCTGCGTGAGCTGACAGGTGTTGTGCTGCAAAAGAACGTGCTTTTCAGCGGAAGTATCAAGGATAATATCCGCTGGGGCAAGCCTGATGCAACAGATGAGGAAATCGTCAATGCCTGCAAAGCTGCACAAGCACACGATTTTATCATGGCACAGCCAAACGGATATGATACCGACCTTTCACAAGGCGGACTTAATCTTTCAGGCGGTCAGAAGCAGAGACTTTGTATCGCAAGAGCGATGATTAAAAAGCCGAAAATTCTTATTCTTGATGATTCTACCTCTGCTGTTGACACAGCGACCGAGGCAAAAATCAGAGAAAGCTTTTACACAAGTCTTAAGGACACAACTGTTCTTATTATTGCTCAGAGAATTTCATCTGTTAAGGATGCTGATGAAATTCTTGTACTTGACGATGGAAAAATAAATGCAATTGGTACGAATGATGAGCTGCTTGCACACAATGAAATTTATCAGGAAATTTACAAAACACAGCAGAAGGGGGTGCTTGAATAATGCCGCCAATGGGACCTCCGGGCAGAGGTGGAGCCCACCAGAAGCCCAAAAATGCAAAAAAATCACTTTTGAGAATTTTAAAATACATCGGCAAAAACGCAGTACTTTTAATTATTGTATTGCTTATGCTTGTATTGAGCACACTGTGCTCAACAGGTGCATCGTATTGGCTCAAACCGATACTTGACAGTGTCGAAGAAACCATTAAGGCAGGCACCTTTGCAACAGACGGTATTCAGCAGTTAATGATAAACCTTGCAATTGTATCACTATTTTATATAGGTGCTGCTCTTTTCACTTTTATTCAATCAAGAATAATGGTGACAATTGCATACAAAACCACAAACATTATAAGAAAAGATTTGTTCGACAGATTACAGACACTTCCGCTTAAATATTTTGATTCAAAAACACACGGCGAAATTATGAGCCGTTTCACAAATGATGTTGACAATATTCAGATGATGCTTGAGCAGACAATTGTTCAGTTTGTTTCATCAATATTCTCTTTTGTCAGCATTGTAACGATGATGATTGTACTTGAGTGGAAATTGTTTATTGTTGCTTTGATATTCCTTGTAATAATGATTGTTAACTCTGTAAACATTGCAAAGCACACAAGAAAATATTTTACAGCTCAGCAGTCAGCACTCGGTGCAATGAACGGAAATATCGAAGAGACAATTGAGGGTATGAAAATTGTTAAGGTGTTCAATCACGAAGCACAGGCTGTTTCGGAATTTGATGAGCTTAACAACAAATACCGAAAGGTTGCAACAAACGCAAGCTTTTACTCCGGTCTTATGGGTCCGTGCGGAACAGGTATCAATAACGCACTTTATGCAACTATTGCTCTTATGGGCGGAATGCTTGTTCTTTCAGGCTCACTGAGTATAGGAAGCTTTTTCACCTTCCTCAGCTATACAAAACAGTTCAGACAACCAATTGATCAGGTTATGAACCAGATGAATAATATATTCTCAGCACTTGCAGGTGCCGAGCGTGTATTTGAGGTCATGGATATGGAAAGTGAAATTGACGATGGAACAGTCACCCTCAGTGAAGAAAAAACGGACGAAGGCAAAAAATGGTTCTGGATTGACGGAGATAAGAAAATCCCTGTTGAAGGCAACGTTGTATTCGAAAATGTCGATTTCGGCTATGTGCCTGAAAAGCAGGTGCTCAAAAACATCAACCTTTATGCAAATGCAGGGCAGAAGATTGCTTTTGTAGGCTCAACAGGAGCGGGAAAAACCACAATAACAAATCTTATCAATCGTTTTTACGATATTCAGGATGGCTCAATCACCTATGACGGAATTGATATAAAACGAATCAAAAAGGATGATTTGAGAAGAAGCCTTGCAATCGTTCTTCAGGATACACATATGTTTACAGGAAGCATTATGGAAAATATCCGCTACGGCAGACTTAATGCAACCGATGAAGAATGTATCGAAGCAGCCAAGCTTGCATCAGCACACTCATTTATAAAACATCTGCCTGACGGCTATAATACAATAATTACAGGTGACGGCGATAATCTTTCACAGGGACAGAGACAGCTGCTTGCAATTGCACGTGCTGCTGTTGCTGATCCTCCTGTTATGATTCTTGACGAGGCAACCTCCTCAATTGACACCAGAACCGAACTGCACATTGAACACGGCATGGACAGATTGATGATAGGCAGAACTGTTTTTGTTATTGCGCACCGCCTTTCAACTGTCAGAAATTCAAATGCAATTATGGTGCTTGAAAACGGTGAAATTATTGAACGCGGTAACCACGATGATCTTATTTCACAAAAGGGCAGATATTATGAGCTCTGCACCGGTAAGGCTAAGCTGAGCTAATAGTATTAACGTATCAT
>CAMWPJ010000007.1 GCA_947176035.1 uncultured Clostridia bacterium
ATTATGAATCGATTTTATTTTAGCATAATCAGATTTCCCCTCAAGCTTGTTATCTCTGATTATTTTTTCAACTTCATTTTGAACAGCAAGCTCTTGTGCAGCTGTGGTGTTATATGCAATATTAAATGTAATTTCATACAAATAATAATCGGGATAAATATAGTAAAGTCCGGATGCACCGTAATTACTCCAATTGTATTTTAGGTAATCTCCGTCAAGGCTGCATTTTGAAAGATCATTACTGATAGCTGCTTCAAAAATACTCTTAACAAGAAGGCTAAAATCATCCTCAGTGCTCTGCAGCCGGACAATAATCTCCCCCTCACGGCTTATCATATGCTCGCGAACATAGTCTGCAGCCTCTTCAACAGAGTATAAAACATCCGATTTATCTGTTTCAGCAGCTCTGGCAAATACTTTTCTTTGTGAACTCTGCTCAGACGAAGAAATTCCGAAAAATGAATAAATCGGATTTGTCTCATAAATCTCAAAGGAATTATTCTGCGCATATGCTGAAAAATCAATTCCTGCAGTAATACTCAAAAGCATTAATAATGATAAAAAAACGGATAATAGTTTTTTCAAAACAACATTCCTCCAAAATTTATAAATGGCATAAATATAAAGAATGTATTTTAACATAAAAATACATTCTCACAAAATCATTATAGCTTTCCCATTAATTCAGACCTTTTTTCTGCCTTTTACATAAACCTCTAAAATCTGTGGTTTATCATCTGCAAGCACATTTTTATCAATAACTATAAAATCTGCCTGTGCCCCCTCTTCAAGTACCTCACATTCAGCGTGAGAGGTGTCATAATAAACCTTATCGTTAATAAGCGGAAGAACATATCCGCCTTTTAAATCTATTACCTTTTCATCATCATAGCACATTGGTGTGTTGTAACCAAGATAAACAATCTCTTTGCCATGCACTACCATAACTGAATATATATCATTTCCCTCATTAAGGGATATAAAACGGGCATTTGTAAAAACAACTGTCATAAAATATCTCCGAGTATATTAAATATATTATAATTTTATTTGTATTATTTAATGCAATAATAATATAAATATCACAATTTGTCAAATAAAAAAATACCCTCAGTAAAACAAATGAATAATATAAAACAGCAATTCCCCCAAAAAGGAAAACTGCTGTTTTTATTTTTTTAAAATTATTTAATTTCATCTGCAAGCTTTTCAAGTGCTGCAATATCATCCGGCTTAACTGTTGTTTTAATTGTAACAACGTCACCGACAAAGGTAATATTTTTCATCTGCTCAAATTCAGCCTTCATTGCTCTTGCAGCAGATGCAGCCCATGACGCATTTTCAACAAGTGCAACCTTTCTGTTCTGGAAAGCCTTGCTCTTAAGATGATGCAGATAATCAGCCATCGGAGCAAATACACCGCCATCATAGCTTGAAGCCATACATAACAATGTACTGTGACGGAAAGCATCCTCAACACACTCAGCAATATCATCTCTTGAAAGGTCTGCAATAGCAACTCTCGGGCATCCCTTTTCCTCAAGAATTTCTTTCATTTTATGTGCAGCTTCGGCTGTATTGCCGTGAATCGAAGCATATGCAATAAATACACCCTCGTCCTCTGGCTCATATGATGACCATGTGTTGTAAAGGTCAAGCACCTGTGGGATTGTATCTGTAAGAACAGGACCATGGAGCGGACAGATTGTTTTGATATCAAGAGCTGCTGCTTTTTTCAGAACAGTCTGTACAGGAGCACCATATTTACCAACAATATTAAAATAGTATCTTCTTGCCTCACAGGTCCATTTTTCATCAGCATCAATTGCACCGAACTTACCGAACGCATCAGCTGAAAAAAGCACCTTTTCGCTGCTCTCATATGACATCATAACCTCAGGCCAGTGAACCATAGGTGCCATAATAAATGTCAATGTGTGACTGCCAAGCTCAAGAGTATCGCCCTCGTTTTTGGTAATAATCTGCTCTTCATTCACATCTGCAAACTGCGGCAGCATTGCCTTAGCCTTTGCAGAGCATACAAGCTTAACCTCAGGATAAAGCTCCAAAACAGACTTAATATTGCCTGAATGGTCAGGCTCTAAATGCTGAACAATAAGATAATCAGGGGTTCTGCCGTCAAGTGCAGTCTTTAAATTATCAAGCCATTCATCGGCAACAAGCTTATCGGCAGTATCCATAACTGCAATTTTATCATCAAGAATAACGTATGAATTGTATGCCATTCCGTTTGGAATAATGTATTGACTCTCAAATAAATCAAGGTCATATACACTTGCACCAATGTATTTGATATTATCTGAAATTTCTACTCTCATTGTATAAATCCTCCTTAATTTTCCACAAAACATATTAGCACAAGTTATATCTTTATGCAATATCAATATATTATTAAATATCCTTAATTCTATTCTGCTTAAATACTTTGGCAGCTAATGCTGTAATCAGAACAGGACAAGCTGAACATAATAGTGTTACAATTGAATAAGTTAAAATTTGCGAATCAGTTATTAAATTAGCCAAAAATGTTGCAGGAAGAGCAAATGGAGAGATAAACAAAAGCATATAGAAATCATCCCTGTTGCTGTATTCAGCTGAGATAAGTATGGCAATACAGGCTGCAGCAACAAGCAAAAACGCAGCAATTGCAGATATTACCTTTGTCTTTTGGCTTTCAATTTTTGAAAAAAGCTTTCCTGCCAATATATAGATAACAAGTGATATAGGTATAATTATAAACCATGACAAACTGCCTGTAAAACTCATAATTAAGCCAATCACACCGACTAAAACCTGCGTTAAAGGCAAAACAGCAAAATCTTTAATCTTTTTCATACTCCGGCCCTCAAACATGCATTTTCGGTTACTGCACACTACATACTGCAATTGCCTGATTTACGCGTTCACGCACATCGGTAAGCCAGTGGGCATCATGCGGATACTCAGTAAAGCTGATAGGCTTATCAAGTCCTTCTTCAACTATAGCAAGTGTTTTATCCTTGCCAATTTTGCTTTCAAGCAGCTGCAAAGCACGCATATCCTGAAAGGCATCATAAAATACATGCAGTCTTAGCGAATCAAGCGGCTGTCCTCCCTCACCCGGGTAAACAACAAAGCTGTCCCCGGATTGGAATTTCCCGCCTGCATCCGTTACCTCAAACGGATCAATAACTGCTTTTGAAAACTGACTGTAATAAAAATTATAGCCCCAGTGCAAAAAGCCTTTAACATTAAATTTGTAAAGCTGGAGACCGAGAACACGATTCCTTTCTGACGGCATTGCAAAAAAACGGTTTGACACAAATTTACTGCCCTGTGCACAGCAATAATACGTCCACAGCTCAGGCACATTACCGATAAACGGTTCAATATGATCATTTGCCGGTATCGGCAGCTCAATAAGTCCGTTTTTATAAAAATCATATGACGACAAGGCATCAATAATTTTGAAGTCTGAAAAATTATCTCTGACAATTTTGGCAGCCTTGGCATATGCTCTTTTCATCGATTGTGCCGGCTCATCCGACACATGGAAAAAACACTTTTCACGTATTCCCCTTTTGTCAATATATTCGGTCAGCGCCTTTGCAAACTGCTCAATGAAAAGACGATATCTTTTACCGCTAGCAAAGGTCCGCCAGCCAAAAATTTTCTTTTGAACACCATTCTTTTCAGCAATAATTTTAGGAGCATGCTTTGCACCCCACTGCGTAAAGAGATGACTCATTTCATAGTACTTGATATTACATCTGTCACACATCTCAATCCACTTATCAAGTCTGTCAAAGCCAAAGGAATATTGATTTTTTCCTGTAACCTTAACATCAACCAGCTGAACAGTAGGGCGTTCACCGCCTACCTTAGTATCAAGCGGCGGAGTAAACAGAGGTGTAAGCACACAGTTCATTCCATATTCCACAGCACGGCGCAGGAAATTCTCAACCGTTTTCCAATATTCATCCGAAAAAACCTCAAAGCCGTAAATACTCATAAGGCAATCGGTATGAAACCAATTGGTAAATATCAGGCTCTGCTCAGGCAGACTTGCATCAATAACAAGCACAGCAATACTGCAGTCACCCTTATCGGATTTTACATTTACATTATGAACACCTGCAGAAAGACTGTCGCCCTTTATCTGCACCCACACACTGTTATAACCATCATTTTCGGCAATAAAGCAATTATCCTTGATTGGCACAAGCATATCGGGATAATACTCGTGATTACCCTTAATATAGTAATCATCGGCATCTTTAGCAGCAACATATCCGCCTTTCATCATTTTTACAACTGAAAAATTCATATAATCCATGAGAGCGGACTCAATTTCAAATGAAACCTTCTCTCCTTTTTTTACATTGAAAACAATCTGAAATGCTTTTTTCTCATTTTTCAGCATTGAAAATTTATCGAGCTCATAAATGTCACTGCTGTCCGGGAAAATCTTATCAAGCGAGGATGCTATAATCACTTTTTTAGTATCAGCCATGGTATAATTCTCCTTATAATTAACAAACTATTGAGTCTTCATTCTATCAAAAAACAGTCAACTTGTAAAGTCATGACAACCTTTACTGTTTTCTTTAAATTAAAATAATATATACCCCTTGCCAATTGCAAGGCTAAGTGGTAAAATACAAACGGCTATTTTTAGAAATAAGAACTAATTGAGGGTGATGAAGTTGAGTAAGAGAGACGATATAAAAAACATAGCAATCATAGCTCACGTTGACCACGGCAAAACAACACTTGTTGATGAAATGCTGCACCAGAGTGGTATTTTCCGTGACAACGAGGAGGTTGCAGAAAGAGTAATGGACTCCAACGACCTTGAAAAAGAGCGTGGAATTACCATTCTTTCAAAAAACACCTCTATCCATTATAACGATACAAAAATTAATATTGTTGATACACCTGGACATGCTGATTTCGGCGGCGAGGTTGAACGAATTTTAACAATGGTTGACGGCGTTTTGCTGCTTGTAGACGCATTTGAGGGCTGTATGCCGCAGACACGCTTTGTTCTGAAAAAAGCACTCGGTTTACATAAAAAACCGCTCGTTGTCGTAAACAAGGTTGACCGTGAGGGTGCAAGACCTGAAGAGGTTGTTGACGAGGTACTCGACCTTTTCATTGAGCTTGGTGCAGATGATGAGCAGATTGAATTCCCTGTTGTATACGCATCAGCAAGAAACGGCTATTCAAGCCTTGACCCGAATGTGCGCGAGGGCGATATGAGGCCGCTGCTTGATGCAATTATTGAGCACATTCCGTCACCTGTGGGTGATATTGACGGACCTGCTCAAATTCTGTTTTCATCACTCGAATATGACGATTATGTAGGCCGTATCGGTGTCGGCAGAGTTGAGAGGGGCACAATCAAGGCTAACACGCCTTATGTTCTCTGCAAGCAGGACGGCACACAGGAAAACGTTAAATTCTCTAAAATCTATCAGTTTGAGGGATTAAAAAGAATTGATTGCACCGAAGCAAAATTCGGTGACCTTGTATGCGTTGCAGGTATTGCAGATCTTAATATAGGTGAAACTGCCTGTGACCCTAACTGCATTGAGGCACTTCCTTTTATTAAAATTGACGAACCGACAATTGCAATGAACTTTATTGTTAACGATTCACCATTTGCAGGTAAAGAGGGCAAATATGTAACATCCCGTAATCTGCGTGACAGACTTTTCAAAGAGGTTGAGACGAATGTCTCTATGCGTGTTGAGGAAACTGACTCAATGGATACCTTCAAGGTATCAGGCAGAGGTGAGCTTCATCTTTCCATCCTCATTGAAACAATGAGAAGAGAAAATTATGAATTCCAAGTATCCCGTCCTCAGGTTATTATGAAAAAAGGAGAGGACGGCAGGACACTCGAGCCTGTCGAGCTTGCTATTATTGAAGTACCTGAGGAATATGTCGGCGCCGTTATGGAAAAGCTCTGCTCACGTAAGGGTGAAATTGAAAATATGGATACCCGTTCAACAGGTATGACACATCTTGAAATCAAAATTCCGTCACGCGGTCTTATCGGTTATCGTTCTGAATTTCTTACAGATACAAACGGAAATGGTATTATGAATCAGCTATTTGTAGGATATGAGGATTACAGGGGTGATATCGCTACAAGGAGCCGCGGCTCAATCGTAGTTCATGAAACAGGTACAACCACAGGCTACGGACTCTGGAATACACAGGACAGAGGTAAGCTCTTTGTAGGACCGGGTATTGAGGTTTACGAGGGCATGATTGTAGGTGAATGTGCAAAGGACGAGGATATTGTCTGCAACGTTTGTAAGAAAAAGCATGTAACGAATACACGTGCCAGCGGTTCGGATGAAGCGCTCAAGCTTGTTCCGCCGACAACACTCTCACTTGAACAGAGTATGGAGTTCCTGGCAGATGATGAGCTGCTTGAGGTAACACCAAAATCAATCCGTCTCAGAAAAACAATTCTTGATAAGGGATTAAGATTAAAGGCTGAAAGCAGAAAAAAATAATTTATCTAAGCAAAAAGGAGTGTGAAAAATATGGGTAATGGCTTATATTTTCACATTCCTTTTTGTCGTTCCAAGTGCCCTTACTGTGATTTTTACAGTGTTAAATATGACAGCACTCTTGCGGAAAAATACGTTGAGCGGCTATGCAGTGAAATAAAAAAATACAATGGCAGCTTTGACACAATATATTTCGGCGGCGGCACACCATCAATTCTTGACAGCCATTTAATCGGCAAAATCATAAGCACTGCACGTGAGCATTTTGACATTGCTGACAACTGCGAAATAACAATGGAATGCAATCCGTCAAAAAATCTAGAAAAAGATTTTGAGGATTATGCCGCATTTGGTGTGAACAGAATAAGCCTTGGAATGCAGAGTGCAAGAAACGAAGAGCGTTTTGCACTCGGCAGGGTTGCGGGTCAAAACGAGGTTGCAAAAGCAGTCAGTGATGCAAAAAAAGCAGGTATCACCAACATAAGCCTTGACGTTATGCTCGGTACACCCAAGCAGACTATTGACAGCCTTGATGAAACCTTTGAATTTATTGACAAAATGCAGGTTACGCACATCAGTGCATATTTGCTGAAGATTGAAGAAGGCACAAAATTCTTTGAAATGAGTGACAAACTTGCACTGCCCGATGAGGATATTATTTGTGAGATGTATTTAAAAACAATTGACTCGCTTAAAAATCTCGGTTTTAATCAATATGAAATCAGCAATTTTTCAAAACCGGGCTTTGAAAGCAGACATAACCTGAAATACTGGCAGCTTGATGAATATCTCGGACTTGGTGCAAGTGCACATTCTCTATGGAATGGTAAACGATTTTATTATGATAAAAATTTTAATATAATTAATGATGGTACCGGCAGCACTGATGAAGAAAAAATAATGCTCGGTCTCAGACTTAACAAAGGAATTGAAAAATCACTTATCAATAAAGATTACAGCAGATTTGTAAAAATGGGATTATTAGGCGAAAATGATAAAAGAATATTCCTCACAAAGCAAGGAATGTTAGTATCAAACTCTATCATAAGCGAATTGATTTAAAAATATGAAAATTATTGAAATTGAAAATAATAAAAAAGAATATCTGCCACTGCTTTTGATTGGTGACGAACAGGAGGATATGATTGATAAATATATAAATCATGGAAGAATGTTTGTGCTTTGTGACAATGAACCAAAAGCGGTCTGTGTTATTACTGACGAGGGCAATAGTATACTTGAAATCAAAAACATTGCCGTTGCTCAAAATGCTCAGCGTCAGGGATATGGTAAAAAAATCATTGAATTCATATCCGAAAAATTTAAAGATAAATACAGCCTTTTACAGGCAGGCACAGGCGATAGTCCCTTAACTGTTCCGTTTTATGAAAACTGTGGTTTTAAACGTGCATTTAAAATCAAAAATTTTTTTATAAACAATTATGACCACCCGATAATTGAAAATGGAATACAGCTTGTAGATATGATATATTTCCAAAAGAAAATTTAATAAATAAAAAACTCCTTTACGCTAATAATAAGTGTGAAAGGAGTTTTTATTATGCCGGATATGTTTAATCTTACGCCGCAGATGCAGCAATATTTTGACTCACTGCCCAAAATGACACAAGAGTCAATTATTCAAAGCGGTGCAAAAATCAATTCATTGGACGATTTAAAAGCAGTTGCAGAGGGTACAACGGGAAATGAGCAGGGATAAAAAGGAAAAGCCGCAGCAGACAATAAACAGTCTGAACAATTACGATGTGCCGGTAAGCACTCATAAGCACCGACGCAATTATAAAGATAAGCTTGAGCTTGATCCCAAGCTGACAAACCGTTACAGCAGCTGGGCTTACAACCCTACCGTACAGCCCGATGATAAAACAGAAATGGGTGTACCGATACCGGATAAGCTTAACACTGAATTTTCAAAAGAATATCAGGAAGAAAATCAGCTATAATATAAATTATTAAAAAACAAAAAGGTTACCGGAACAAGCACCCCAGATAAAGAGAGGGCTCACACGACGCCTTTGATTTAGAATTACAGCATAGTTTATTATGCTGTTTTTTCTTTTTTTAATAGAGAAATCATAAAGCTGCATATGGCAAATTCTTTCTCATATGCAGCTGCTTTTCTCTCCATTAATGTATATTATTATTGAATATCAGTATGTATTTCTTTTTCTTCTGCCTTTTTGATTGTTTTTACGCCAAAAGTGAAATATATAATATGGCAAATCCATACAACACCGAGTATTATGCAAGGAATATATATTGCCTTACGAAACATCATAAAAAATCCAAAGCCCATAAGCAGTGTTACACTTGTTATGATTGTTGCTTTTGTTTGCACAGTCATACCCTTTTTCTTAACAAAAGATTCAAGATGCTTTTTATACATTTTTGTATTTATAAACCAATTATGTAATTTTTCAGATGATTTTGCAAAGCAGAATACGGTTACCAAAAAAAACGGCACAGTAGGTAAAATCGGGAGCGCTATTCCTATACAGCCAAGTGCAAGGCAAATACAGCCTAAAATAATAAATAATATTTTTTTGATTTTCAAAACTCATTCCTCCAAGCATTTCTTTTTAACACATTCTTCCATGTTCAACTGTATAAATGTTATCTGCAATTTTCATAGTTGACTCTCTGTGAGATACAAGCATAACTGTTTTCCCCTGCCGTTCCTCTCGTAATGATTTAAGTATTACTGCTTCATTCAAACTATCAAGATTACTTGTAGGCTCGTCAAGCAGCATAAACGGTGCGTTATGCAAAAAGGCTCTTGCAAGACCTATACGCTGCCTTTCTCCGCCTGAAAGTGTGTCACCAAGCTCACCAACCTGTGTATCATAACCCCTTGGCAGACTTATGATAAAATCATGAACAGATGCCTTTTTGCAGGCATTTTCGATTTCTTCATCAGCTGCATTCAGCTTTGCTATGCGCAGATTATTCTTAATACTATCGTGGAACAGATGAGTTTCTTGTGTAACAAGGCTCTCCATATCTCTGAGATTAGATGTGTTTACATTGTCAATAGGGGTATTCGATATTTTTATATCGCCCTTCTGCACATTCCAAAAGCGCATTAAAAGCTTTAGTAAAGTGGATTTACCACTACCGCTTTTACCAACAATTCCTATAATTTTGTTTTCAGGAATATCAGCAGATACATCTGACAAAATCATTTCATTACCATATGAGAAGCTTACGTCTTTAACATCTGCACCACTAAACTCTATAGCAGGCTGATTTGTTATTTCTTCTGTAACAGGTGTTTCCTCTAAAATATCAAGAACTCTGTTTCCCGCTGCAAAAGTGTTCTGCAGTGTACTGCCAAGATTTGCAAGAGCAACTACAGGACCAAATGTACTCATTAACGCAATTGTTGGAATCAGTATTCCGTCAAATTCAATCTTACCTAAATTATAAAGTAGAACTGCTGTAAAAAGCATAGTAAGGTCAAAAAGCAGAATGATTGTATTTGTTATAGCAATATTTCTGCCGGTAATTTTTTTCATATGCTTTTCGTCATTTGAAAGCAAATCGTTTTTCTTGTTTATCTGTTCAAGTCTTATTAAACCATGATTAAACTGTATTGTTTCACTAAGGCCACGAATACTATCAAGAACAAATGCACTCAGTTCACCTGATTTGGTGCGAAATTTCATTCCGTCATCACCACTGATTTTTGATATTACAAGCGGAATAATAACACCTACAGCTATGTATGCAAGCAATGCAATAATACCCAGCAGCCAATGGTAACTGCCGATAAAGGTACATAAGACTATTGAAAATAAAAATGCTATTGCTGTCGGTGAAATCGTATGGGCATAAAAAACCTCAAGCAGTTCTATGTCTGATGTGATTACAGAAATCAAATCACCCTTATCTCTGCCTTCAAGCTTTGCAGGACATAATTTGCGCAATGCTTTAAATACCTTGTCTCGAATAAGTGCAAGCAGCTTGAAAGCAATAAAATGATTACATGCCTGCTCTGCATATCGAAGCAATCCACGTATTAAAGCAAAAAAACAAACACATATAAATACAGTTTTTAAAGAAATAAACACATCAAAATTCAACAAATTTAAAACAGCATATCCACCAAAAATTGTTATAAAGGAGGCACAAAGGTGACCAATTAGTCCCATGAAAATCGCAAGTAACATATAGCCTGTAAGTGGTTTGACTAATCCTATAAGACTTGTCATTACTTTAAAGCCGTTTCTTTTTTTCATACTAATGCATCCTCCTTTGCGTAATTTTCAATATTTTGCTGTGTGTTCCACAATTTTGCATAACATCCGTTTAACGATAATAACTGCTCATGATTGCCGTATTCAACTATATTTCCTTTATCTAAAACATAAATATTGTCGCTGTTTACTACATTAGCAAGGCGATGTGAAATCAAAATAACTGTTTTTGTTTTTGCAAGGGTATATATCTGATTCATAATTTCATTTTCACTCTCAATATCAATGTTTGAGGTCGCCTCATCAAAAATATAAATCGGGGTATTATGCAACAGTGCTCTTGCAAGGGCAAGTCGCTGGCACTGACCTCCTGAAAGATTGGATGCTTTTTCAGCAAGTGTGGTATCAAGACCATTTTCATTTTTCATAAAATCAGCAAGTTTTACCTGTTCAAGAGCACTCCACAATTCTGCATCTGTGGCATTCGGATTACCCATCAGCAAATTATCTTTTACTGTTCCTTTGAAAAGATAACTGTTGTGACTTATATAGGTTATATTCTCCATAAGACTTTTTTCGGATATATCCTTCAGTTCATAAGTTCCGATAGCTATTGAACCTCTATAGCCTTTGTTTTTGCCTATAAGAATAGATGCTATTGTTGATTTACCACAACCGCTTTCTCCGACTATTGACACAAAACTGTTATGGTTATTAGGAATATTCATATTTATACCATGAAGAATTTCACGTTCTTCTTCATATGAAAAATGAACATTGTTACACACAATACCGTAATCATTACCAATAGCAAGTTTGTTATCCTGATTTTGTTCAGGCAAATCAAGAAATTTAAAAATCTTATCACTTGCAGCCATACCATTCATTGCTATATGAAAAAAGCTGCCTAACTGACGCATAGGGATAAAAAAATCAGCAGATAGAAGTATGATTAAAAGACATCCGCTAAGCGTAACCTTATCAGCCCGATACTGTGTTGCTGCCATAATTACACCTAATGCCGCACCACCATAAGCAATCAAATCCATAATGGTTATGGAATTAAGCTGCATAGTCAGTACCTTCATAGTGATTTTACGAAATTTTTCCGACTCCTCGTTCATTTCATCGTTTTTATATTTATCTGCCTGATAGATTTTTAATGTAGTCAAACCCTGCAGATTTTCAAGAAAAGTATCACCAAGCATTGTGTACTGTCCCCAGTATTTTGAAAGCAGTTTTTTTGCCCATGTTTGTACTGCTGCTATGGCAATCGGAATCAAAGGTACACATATCAGCAGTACAATTGCGGATGGAAAATTTATAAAGCTCAGATATATAAACAGCGTAAACGGTGCAAGCATCGAATAAAAAAATTGGGGCAGATAAGCACCGAAATATGTTTCAAGCTGATCCACACCCTCAACGGAAAATTGTACTATTTCGGCTGTTTTTATCTGTTCGCCGTAGGATGTTCCGAGGTTAAGCAGCTTTATATATATCATTTCACGTAAGGTTTTCTTTACAGATTTTGAAGAAAGATAGCCCATTTTGCTTGCCATTATACTGCATATAAATCTGATTAAAACAGCAACAGCTGCAACCAAAATTGTTAGAATAAAATCTTTTGCTTCTGCTGCTTTTCTGAACAAACTCTGCAGAAGATATGTAATGCTTGTCATCATTGCAATATTTGCCGCAAGTGAACACCATTGAAAAATAACATTGCCTACTATATATTTTTTGCTGTCATTGACTACATTTATCAGTTTTCTATTTATCATCATAACTTTCAGTGCCCCATAATACTCTAAATATATGTTTTTAGTACTGCATAGCTCTCCGGCTTAAAGCATACTCCATTTTATAGACATTCTCATCCAAGCTATAAACACACTTGATTTTTGCGAGTATATAATTTGCCCGCTCCTATCAAATAGTTAATATAAATGGTTTACCATTCATATTCTGTATATGCAAATCAACATCAAAAACTGATTGCAGCAGCTGCGTTGTAATAATTTTCTCCGGTACACCCTGTGCAATAATCTTTCCATCTTTCATCGCAACAACTTCATCACTGTAATAAAGCGATTGATTTATATCGTGCAATACCATAATGATAGTAATACCAAACTCTCGATTCAATTTCTTAATTAGTTTTAGAATTTGAAGCTGATAACGAACATCCAAATAGGTTGTCGGTTCATCAAGAAACAGAACTTTTGTATCCTGTGCCAATGCCATAGCAATCCAGACACGCTGCTTCTGCCCGCCTGAAAGCTTTGCAACAAGTTTGTTCTTCAATTTTAAAGTATGAGTGATTTCCATTGCCCATTGTATTTTCTTCTCATCCTCTTCTGCATTTTGCGGCATACCCAACTTATGATATGGAGTTCTTCCATAAGAAATAAGCTTTTCCACAGTAAGATCAGCAGGTGCAGTATTATATTGATGAACAATAGCTGCTTGTTTTGCAAAATCCTTTAAGCGGATATCCTCAATATTTTTTCCGTTGAGTGTAATTTCTCCGCTATCAGGCTTCAGATTTTTTGTCATTAAATTAAAAAGAGTACTTTTTCCGCAGCCATTAGCACCAATCAATGTAGTAATTTTCCCCTCATTAAGAGCAAATGAAAGATCTTTTAAAACCTCATGCTTGCCATAGGCAAAATAAAGATTTTTGACTGAATATACAATATTATTGTTCGCAGACATTTTTTGCCCTCCTCAAAAGAATAATAAAGAACGGACCACCGATTACAGCCATAATAATTGATGCACTGATTTCATAAGGATATGCTATGGTACGACCAATTGTATCAGCTAAAAGCAATGTGAATGCACCTAACAAAATTGTATAAGGTATCAACACTTTATGATTTGAACCGACAAGCAAACGCGCGATGTGCGGAACAATAAGCCCCAAAAAGCTTATAGGACCAATAATTGCAGTTGAAATACTTGCCAAAAGCACAGCAATAATTGAAATTATAATACGGCTTTTTGTTACATTAACACCAAGTGAGCGTGCTGTCTTGTCCTCTAATGCCAATAGATTACACTGTCGTGTTACAAACAAAGAAGCAAGCAATCCAATTACAGCATAGATAACAAGAGTCTTAAAGTCATCCCATGTTTTCATTGAAATATTGGCATTCACAATACTTGCAACACCGGAATATGTACTGCCTGTACCTGAATTAAAAGCACTCATCAAACCTGAAAGCATTGCCTCAACTGCAACACCAACAAGTATTATTCGGATAGGAGAAAGTCCGCCTTTCCATGAAAGACTGTATACTAATAAAAATGCGAGCATTCCTCCGATAAAGGCAAACAAGGGTGTAAAGAAATACATTGCAGGAAAGAAAGCAGTAACAAGTACCGCAGTAAAACTTGCCCCTGAACTTACACCAATAATACCCGGATCAGCAAGTGGATTTTTCATAACTGCCTGTAACAATACACCTGAAACTGCTATTGCTGCACCACCAAGCATAGCTATAAAAATGCGAGGAAATCGCAAATCATAAATCGTTGCAACGTCAGGATTATGTTCAACGAATAATCCCATGAACAGTTCTATCGGTGTAACCTTTAAGCTGCCTGTATTGACAGAAATCAAAAAAAGTGCAAGTAAACCAATAGCCGTTATCAAAAAGGACAATACTTTTTTTCTTGTACTTATCAAGTTAATACCTCCTGTTTTCGGTCACTCAATTAGATGCTGCTAACTCACTTCTTTAAAGAATGCCCACTTTTCAGCAGGCATTCTAAAATAAATTATTTACGCTTTTGCACTTTTGCGTTTTTTGTCACAATAATAGCACCAAACAGTCCAAATCCGGCAGCTGCAAGCATAGTCCACATTTCCATATCAGGAGCACCTGTATTAGGGCTTATTTTACTACTATTACCGTTCGATGCGTTCTCAGCGTCCGTAATAGTGCTGCCATTTTCAACAATTGCATAATTGCCTGCAGTCTTAGTAACTATTGTATAATAATCATCTGCTGCATTTCCATTTACAAGAGTTTTTGAGCCATCGTCATTTATACGATAAACAACAAGATTATTAGCATCATATCCTGCTGCAACAGGTAAGCTGATTGTTACTGTTCCATTAGGAGTAACTTCCTTGCCATCTGCATCAACAAATTCAACATTATAAAGCTTAAACTTTTTACCAATATCACTGAGTACTGATACAGTATTGTCATAATCAGCACCTAATGTAATTTCAGTAACAACAATCTGTACACCTTCTTCAAATACACCTTTATCTGCGTGTACTTTTACACCTGTTGCTGCATCCGTATAATCAACAGCAGGAGATAATTCTTCAGGCTCATCCGGAATGAATGCAGAATCATCCTCTGTTGTCTTTTTTAATGTGCTCCAGTCAAGCTTCAAAAGCACATCCTGATCACCTGTTCCTTCTGAAATATCCTCCATTACAGGAACAAATACATGAAGAGGAACATAACCCTCGTCGTCATTCAAAGCATCTGTAACTAATGGAAATTTCAGCTGATCAGGATACAGCAAGCCTTCTGATGAACCGCCAACCTGATTAAATTCATCAACAACATCCGTACCATCAGCATTTTTCTGTGTAGAAAGAACTTCTGCAGGGATCAGATTTCCGTTTATTGCTCCATACTGACCGTATGTATAGCCGTTGTCATAGTAGGACAAATTTGCAAGATAACCGAATCTATTAAGGTAATGTAAACCGTGAAAATCAAGAGTAAGATAATACTTTCCACCTTCAACAGTTAATTTTATTGTATGATTAACGGCATCGTTGCTCATGGATTTGTCCTGACGATTTACTTTAATCATTTCTCCATTGATTGAATAAACGCCGTCATCAAGATTGTTTTTATTAAGTGAAGAATCAATATTCTTTACTTCAAGAGCTGCAATCGCCTCTGTAATTCTTTTGGCCATAGCATCTACAGAATCCTGCTCAGTAATATTCTTCCCGCGTACAACAGAATTTTTAGCCTCATTAACAACATCAACACTTGCCTGTGTATATACTGTTAAATCGGCAGGAATTTTTTCAATAGCAGCATCGACTGCACTGTAATCGGCATCCTTATAAACTAAAGCCTCTATTGCTGAATTCAAAGACTGGACAGCATTACTTACCTCTGTTACACCTGCATCCTCATTGCTCTGTGCTTTTTCGGCAATCGCAAGTGCATCTTTCATTACAGCATAGCTCTCAACAGTATAAAGATTTTCATTTATTTTCTTCGCCTGCTCAATTACCGAAATAAGTGTATCCTTTTCACCTTTAAAATCCAAAGAAGAAACTGCGGCATTCAGCTTTTCTGCCATTTCGGATTTTTCGATATCACTATATTCCTTTTGTTCCAAGTTCGGCTGTGCTGCAAAACCGCTGCCTGACATAGTAATAGTTTGATTAGGCCATACATTTTCAAGCTTTGTTGTTATTTCGCTAATTGCATTCTGTAAGGCTGTATAAGAAGAATCTGTATAATTGCCCTTTTCGATCTGCTTTGCATTCCAAAGACTGTATTCAAGATTTTTTTCAGGATTCTCAATTTTCTCAAGCGTAGTCCAATCAACCTTCATTCTTGCATACTGGTCACCTGATGACGCTGAAATAGAAAACATTACAGGTACAAATACATGTACATAAGCTGCATTATCAATTGTATATTCTGAAATATCAGTAGGGACGCCCGGATCATCGGTTGCAAAGCTGATATGTATCGGTGTAACATCAAGAGCCAATATATGTGAATATGGCTGATTACTGATATCAACTGTTCTGTCATAATCATAACCAAAACCCGCAGGTCGCTGTTTATTTCCATTAAAAACGGAGTCGGATTCAGGATTATTAAAGGCATCATAAACAGTTTCACCGCTGCATGTCATATGTCTTGCTAATACCTCTGCCGGAGTGAAAACGGCATCTTTATCATAGACACCTCCCCACTGCTGAAGATATTTAGCATCCACGGCTTCAAGCTCCATCATAAAGCCATACATTCCGATATATCCCATTGGCATAAACTCAACAATAGCTGTTGCCTTATTATCCTTTACAACAACTATTGATTTGTAATATGTATCATTTGGCTGCTTTTGCTTGAAGCTTGTGCTTCCTCTAAGAGCTGCATTTCCCATAGAAAACTGCTTAGGATTACTTGCCTGTAACAATTCAATATCCGCGTAATATACGCCATCCTCAACAGGAACATCAATCTTTTCAATAGGAGTTGTTGGCTCAGCGGTTGCAGCAAATGCTGTAATACTCACTGCACCCAAGCACATAATAAGCGCCATAAACAGTGCTATACTGCGTTTGATCCAACTTTGCTTAGTTTTTTTCATATTATCAAATCCTTTCTTTATTATAATGATTATTCTTCACCATACAGCATTGGCTGTAAGGCTTTGAGTGCGTCAGAATATTTGAAATTCGCACTCATATTGAAAAGTGAAGGATCAAGGTCATAAACCTTACCATTCTGAACAGCACGAAAATGCTTCCAAATATCGTTTGTTTCAAATTCTTCAGCAAACATTTCTTTAACCTGATCAGGCAAAGCGTGTGCCGCACGGAGAATTATATCCGGTTCTTTAGTTTTCATATCCTCAGTATTGGCAGTGAGAAATTCCTCGCCGTCTCCGTCACCATAAACATTAACACCGCCTGCAAGTTTAACAAGATTGCCTACATAGCTGCTTTCAGTGGCCACGATATATGAGCCGGGAAGTCCCATAAGCAAAAGAACTTTCGGACTTTCTTTGCCTTTACTTGCATTTTGATATGACTCCATAAATGAATCAAATTCTGCAAGCATCTCAGATGCCTCTTTTTCACGGCCAAATTTTTTTCCAAGGTCTTCAATTGAGGCGTACATTCCCTCAACACTTTTTAAATTAAGGAAAAGCGAGTTTACTCCAATAGAAGCATATTTGGGCTGTTGATCACTTTGCAAAGAATTCGGAGAAAGAACATAATCAGGATTAAGCGATTTTATAATTTCCAAATCCGGATTCATCGCCATTCCGACTTTTGTCAAATCTTCATATTTTTCAGGAAGTGTACTGCTTGTTTCACACACACCAACCAAATCAAGATTAAGACGGCTACAAATCTGAGCAACGGCAGGAGAAGTTGCAATCAGACGAACAGTTTCATTATTTTCCGAATGAACCTCTTCTTCCGGGTGCTGATTGACACAGGCACAGAATGAAAGCATCATTACACCTGCAAGGAAAACACATAAAAATCGTTTTAATTTCATCCGCTTATCTCCTTATTTCTTTTTCTTATAAAAGCAGAAATACCATATAGCCGCACCTGCTGCTGCGACAATAACAATACCACCGACAATCCATCCTACTTTGTTGCTGTCGTTATTTTCAGGTTTTGATAAGTCTTCACTGCCAACCTCATTTCCGGATGCATCAAACTCCTGCAAACCAGCACTATCGTCGTTTTGCTTAGAAGTATCATTAGCGATACTCTCAGTTGAATTTACTGCAACATTTGTGCTTTCAGCTGTCGTAGTCAAAGCAGTGGTATTTTCAGTTTCCGAAATCTCTGTAGCTTCTTCACTTTTATTTGCTGTAGTTTGAGATTGTGTTGAAGTCTTTACAGTAGTTTGCTTCTTTGTTGTTTCTTCAAGCTTTATACTCGTAACAAAATCATCTGATCCGGATTGCAAATCAGACACAGTAATATAAAATATTACATCTCGTCCCATTGGAATAACATACATATCACAGCGAATAACAGCATTTTCACTCGGAACATTCATACGATAGTCTGCAGTATTATTGATATAATCCTCCTGCATGAGAGAAGCAGAAACTGACGAAAATGAGCCATTTCTTTTTCCATCAACCTTAAACTTCGGATTTTGTATATTATCCATAAGCTGCAAACGAACAGTAACATATGTATTACCTGATGAATCGACTTCTACGAGTGCTTTAGTATATGTAGCACTTTCTGTCATTGATTGACCTAGAACAGCAGAGCCCTCACCACCTGAATCCTCAATAATACCTGTACCAGGATGCTTATAATGAGGTGTAGCTGTCGCAATATATATACCATTGCTTGCCGCAAATGCCGTAACACAATTCAAGCTCATTACAACAGCCAATACTATAGATATACAACATAGTATTTTAAAAATCTTTTTCATAGTAAATCTCCTTTAATATCATCTGAATACAAATCAGTCATTTAAATCAGAATGGTAAAAATAGCTGTGGATTCAGGCATATGTACTGAACCTGCCGAACTTCCCATTCTAACACAACAACTTCCATGAAGAATTTGACCAACACCACTTCCCATATTCAAAAAATTCAGTGCCTCAGCCGGGAAAGAAAATACATTACCATTTATTTCAGCATCAATAAATTGTCCGCTATCAAAATACTGCATACTTTGTGCCTTGCCACGCAGTAATTTTCCGTTTGAAGCAGACTTTGCAGATACTGTCTGTGCACAAAGCTGGATCCAGCCTTCACCATCTTCAACATACAAAGTACACGGGTGTTCAAAACCTTCATTTGCCATAGAAATATTACTGCCGTTTTTTACCTGTTCTCGATATATAAGAAATGGAAATTGATAAGATCCATTTTTCAACAGATTACAAAGCTGCTTTCCATTGAATGTTTTTTGATTACGAAGTTCATATTTAACTCTGTACTGTTCTTCTGTTGCCTTGACTGTGTTCATTGTTGCATCTGAACAATATAGAGCCCAATAAAAAGCATCACGCTTAGCATTTTCAATATCAACACCCTCATACAATAGATGATCCAGAGTGATTTCTATGCGTTCAGAATATCGAATACCCATCATATGCCCGCGTTCAGTCAACATAGGCTTACGCGGATTACTCCTGTCAAGCAGTCCGTCTTTTTCAAGAGCCATCATAGCACGGCTGATATTCTGCTTAGATTCTTTCAGTGTTCGGGAAACTCCGGTTACTGTGCAGGATTTATCTTTTTTCAAAAAGCAAAGCAATATTCGCAGACGCAAAATATCCGGTGTTTCCAACATAGATTTATCAACTCCTTTTGCTTATTAATACTTTTAGTCCGAAGCATTAGTTAGCTACCACTAACTAATGCTTTCTAAAAAACTTCGCCTTTGCGAAGCGTTCATATAATATCATACTTTTCTACATATTCAATAAGCAAAATTGTCACATACTCGTGACAAATCAAGAGTTTTTGATATTATAAAAAAGATTTTTTCCTTTTTTTATGCATTACTAACATTGTCACACAGTTGTGACAAAATTTATAGTTTTATGCTTCAGCAAGCAATTTTCCAAGCACAATACAAGCATCTTGTGCTTCATCATCAGGTGTTTCATTACAAATAACACTATCACAGACAAGCACTGCTCCATCTGCCTTGCATAATTCCTCCCAGCTGCGCATCCATTCGCCATCACCCCAGCCGTATGAGCCAAAGAGTGCGATTTTCTTACCGTTAAGCTTAGACGCACAACTTACAAACATTGGCTCAAACTCACTATCCTCAAGCTGTTCACACCCCATTGACGGACAACCAAATGCAACTGCATCAAAATCATCAACCATATCCACGTTGAAATCAGTTGGGGTGAATTTTGCAACCTCAGCTCCTGCTGATACGGCTCCTTCTGCAACCTTTGCTGCCATTATTTCGGTATTACCCGTACCGCTCCAATAAACTACTGCAATTTTACTCATATGTAAAATCTCCTTTCAAAAATATAATTTTTATATGATAACAGAATGATTCTGTAATACCCTTCATCAAACTGCAACTGTCAGCTGCATAATATTTCTTTTCTCTTCACTCCAAAGGCGTGTATAAACTTCTCTGCACTTTTTGTATTTTGCAAAAGTACGAATTGCTTCACACTCATTGCAATAAACCTTCCAGCAACCGGTACATTTGCTATTTTCCCCTGCATTATCTATAAAGCCAATAACATCACCCAAAGGATAATCAAGAAAAATTCCTATTTCGTGAGGAAATGAATTATATTGATTTAGTCTTATTTTCAGCCTGTTTATTGCATAATCAGCATCTGCACTTTCATATCCATATTCTGCTAAAAATTCTGCAACACCTGCTTTATTTAAATCCATTTGAAGCCTTGATTTACGGCAAACATAAATCAGTGCAAAACCCTTTTCCTTTTTCAGCAAAATCAATTCAATGCCTTTATTTTTAAAATTCAAATTCCATATATCAAGATATTTTGAAATATCCTCTTCAGCTTCAAAATGATATGTAAAAAGATTTGCAGTTTTCAAAGATGCAAGTGTTGGAGCACAATGCTCGATTAAATACTTTTCTATCATAATAATCCTTTCATTATCAAGTCGGCAACTTTAACTTGATGTTAAAATATTCTAATTTGTAGTACCTTCCATATAGCAAGGCGGCACTAATGCATCACCGATAACTTTATTTTTTCAGTATAAAACTATACCATTTCCTTTGAAGAAAAGTATTATTTTTCATACCGATTCCTGTAAAAATTAAAACACTCTTTCTATAGAGTTAGCACTGACTAACTTGATATTCAAAAAATATCGGCTTATTGCCGTAATGTGAATGTATGAAATATATTGTCCACACATAAGTTAGCACAGACTAACCGATTTGTCAAGAAAAATTTTTAAGAGCCTGTATAAACAGGCTCTTACGTATTACTATGAAATAGTCCAGCTCTGCGACTGAGTCTGAAGGTCAACCATATGCTTAAAGATACCGTTTTTATTAAGCAGGCTTTGCGGTGTACCCGTTTCTGCTACATAGCCATCTTTGAGTACAACTATCTTATCAGCACCTGCAACAGTTCTCATTCTGTGTGCAATAACAAGGACCGTCTTATTCTGAATGAGTCTTGAAAGTGCAGTCTGAATCAGTGTTTCATTCTCAACATCAAGAGATGCCGTTGCTTCATCAAGCAAAATGATAGGTGCATTTTTTAAAAATGCTCGTGCAATAGATATTCGCTGTCGTTCACCGCCCGAAAGCTGGCATCCATTTTCACCAATATCTGTATTATATCCGTCAGGAAGCTTCAGAGCAAACTCGTCAACATTTGCAAGCTTTGCTGCTGCCATAACCTCAGCATCCGTTGCATCCTTTCTGCCTACACGGATGTTTTCCATAATAGAGTTATTAAACAGCGTTACATCCTGAAATACAATTGAATAAAGAGAAAGCAGTGTTTCAGGGTCAACCTTTGAAATATCCATACCACCAACAGTGATCATCCCCTGATTAATATCCCAAAAGCGTGATGCCAATCTTGATACAGTTGTCTTTCCGCCGCCGCTTGGTCCAACAAGCGCAGTAATCTCACCCTGCTTTGCAGTAAAAGTAATATCTTTGAGTACAGTTTCACCTGTGTTATAAGCAAAGCCTACATTACTGAACTCGACATCATAGCTTGCATTTGAAAGATGATTGCTGCCTGTCTGAACAGGATGGAAAAGTATTTCATCCATTCGTTTAACATTAGTGCGAACAGAAATCACTGCTGCAAGATTCTGAAGTGCAGTTTGAAGAGGATCATAAAGTCTTGATACAACAAGAAGATACATAAAAAATGTGAGAACATTAATTTCGCCTTTAATCAATAGTGCCGACCCAACAAGTGCCGTAGTTGCTATACCGAGTTTCAAAATTAAACCTGCAGTAACTACAAAAGCAGCTACAGTAAATTCATTTTTTATGGAGCGGTTTTCTACAGTTTTAATTTTTTTATTTAATCCTTCCAGATAAGTATGCTCCGCATTATTTGCTTTCAAATCTCGTGATGTTTCAATACATTCCTGAATACCATCAGCACAGGCAATCTTTACTGCCATAGCCTTTTCACTGACCTTTTCCTGCACCTTTGCGGAGAATCCGACAATTGCAAATGCAACAGGCAATACCCAAAGAGAAGCCAACGACATACGCCAATCAAAGAAAAGCATACTTATGGCAATAAGCGTTGTTGAAATAATTGAACCTATAAGGGTTGGTATATAATGTGAACCCGTTGTTTCAAGCGTTGCACAATCTGACATAATTGTGCTTGTTAAGTCTGCCAAATCCTTCTTTCCAAAAAATGAAAGCGGAATTTTTCGCATTTTCTCTGCCAGTGTAATTCGCCTTACACCTGACTCAATATAGGTTGAAAGATAAGTTGCATTATACTGAAACCAAGTTGCAAGCATTATCAATGCAATACAGACAATACAACCAATCGCATAAAATAAAACTCTGCTTTTCTGAATACCGCCCTGCATTAAGTCACTAACAAGATAATATAGTAAGCTTACAGGGAACATCAGTGAGATATTCTGAAACACGCAAGCTGCAATACCCTTTATCAAATCCTTTGCACCTTTTTCAGAAAGCGCATATTTTCGCTGTAATTTTTTTATCATATTACTGCACCTCCTTTGCAACTTTCCATTGTACGGATGACTGATAGCTATTCCACATTTTTGAAAACAATCCGTTTTCAGCTATTAGTTCCTCACAGGTTCCGTCTTCAACAATACTACCATTTTCAAGAACAAATATTTTATCAGCGTTGGCAACTGTTGACAGCCTATGCGCAATCATAATCACTGTTTTACCCTTTGAAAGCTCATTCATTGCCTGCTGAACTCTAACCTCATTATCAGGGTCCGCAAAAGCAGTTGCCTCATCCATAATGATTATAGGTGAATTTTTCAGCATTGCTCTTGCAATTGCAATTCTCTGCTGCTCACCACCGGAAAGATAAACACCATTTGTTCCGATAACAGTATCAATACCATTCGGCAGCTTTTCAATAATATCCATACACTGTGCAGATTTTAAGGCCTGCATAACTTCCTCTTTAGTTGCGTTCGGCTTACCCATTCGCACATTGTCGAGTATTGATGCCTTGATAAGTTTACTATTCTGAAATACAAAGGATATTGTATTCATCAATGTTTCTTTTTGGATATCCTTAACATCAACACCGCCAATAAGCACTCTGCCTTCCTGCGGATCAAAAAATCTTGAAATAACATTAGCAAGCGTACTTTTACCACCGCCGCTTGGCCCTACAAATGCGACAGTCTGGCCTGATTTTATATCTGCAAACACATGCCTGAGTGCAAAATTTTCTCCATCATAGCTATAACTTACATTATCAATATTTACAGATGCGTCAGCCGGATGCTTTGCCTTATTTGTTTCTGACAGTGGTTTTAAATCAAGCACACTATCAATTTTCGCAATTGCATCATCAACAATCATCGTATTTTCACTTTGATACATAATCCTTGTCAATGTAACTGAAATTATCGGAGTAATGATTATATAAAACATAAGATTCAGCAGAAATTCGGTTGTTACACCATCCCTTGTAAAATAAATACCGGCAGCAATTAAAACTGCAAATACAGCATTTATTGCTGTAGTATAAAACAGCATCGGCAAACGCAAATCCTTTGTATAGGAGATTACCCATTTTTCATATCGTTCAATAGAATTTTTAAATTTTTTGAAAGAAAAAACACTCTGACCAAAGGTCTTAACGACCGGAATACCGCGCACATATTCAACAGCTTCATTCGACATATCATCCAATGCTTTCTGATATTCTGCCATTTTCACTTTCATGCTTTTTCCTGTCATGGCAGACATAATTATAAAGCCTAAAACTACAGGAACAACACTTAATAATCCCAGTCTCCAGTCAAAGGCAAACAATAAAACAATCAGTCCTACCGGAGTTACAATTGCCCCTGCCATATCAGGTAAGTTATGTGCAAGATAGGTTTCCGTTGCTGCACTAGATTCGTTTACAATTTTACGAAGCTTACCGCTGCCAAAGCGCTCGGCAAATCCAAGCGGCAATTCAACAATATGCTCCATTGCCTTTATTCTAATATTTGTTGCAACACGAAAAGCAGATATATGTGAGCACATTAATCCTGCAATATAAATTACAACTGACAGTACGGAAAATAAAACTGCCATCCAACCATTATGTGTCAGGTTTTCTGCCTTGCTGAAATCAGGAGAAACCTCAATCACCTCCTCTATTATTTTCCAAATGTACCAAAACGGCACAAGTGCAATAATTGCACTGACTGCTGATAAAATCCAAGAAGCATATGTAAAATATTTATGCCCGCCTGCATATTCCATCAGTGTTGATAAATTAGATTGCTTTTTCAAGCATATCCCTCCTTAAAAATTTATTTATACACACATAAGTGTTATATATTATTTTGCCCTTAGTTAGTTACAGCTAACTTTGGTGTCAAAAATTAAGGGGTTTATAGCCCCATAATTTTATTCCAGCCCGCCATATGAAACTCTCTTAACTGGGCAATAAACACCTTTGCTCTTTCCTTGGGCATATCGTGATACAAAGCCTCAAAAATTCCGTTGAACATTCCGCTTGCTATCATATGCGCAAGATCGTCATCAATAGTTTTAACATCATTGCCAAGCCTTTTTAAAACCTCAATGTATCTGAAAGTAGATTCAACTTCAACCTCAACCATTCGGTCAACGAAGGTTTCATAAGATGTGCCATCATTACAGCATATAAGAATTTTAACCTCTTCATAATGGTCATACATATAGTCAATTGTCCAGTTCACACATTCTGTCGATTCAACGCCCATATGATCAGGCTGTTCTTCATAAGGTAAATCAGCAAAATCGAGCTGAGCCTTCATAAATCTACCCATTATTGCAGCTGCGTGCGGCTCAACAATAGATGCATAAAGAGCCTCTTTACTTGAAAAATATCCATAGAAAGCACCTGTTGTTACACCTGCTTCTTTAACAATATTTCTTAGTGAGGCCGTTTTAAAACCTTTTTTTAAAAATTCCTTTTTACCTGCACTTATAATATTATGCAATGTTACTGCATCATCATTACTCATAACTATACCTCTAATATAACAATGTTATATAACACTGTTACATTATCATAATCCAACCAATTTGTCAATAGTAAAATTAAAACCGTCCTGAAAATTCAAGACGGTTTATTATATATATATTATTTCACTATATACAGCTTCTTTTATCTGATTAGCAATGCTATCTATTCATATTCGATTTCTATACCTATAGTATTTAATCGTCTTTCAAATAACAACTTAGCCTTTGTCTCCAAAAGCTAATTTCATCACTTGGCTGCTTACAAAATTTTAGGGCACTCTCCTTATAAGAGTGCCCCGACCACCTATTTATTTAGATATTAGTCTGCAAAATATCTCTTAAGAAGACCCTCAAAAGCCTTACCATGACGAGCCTCATCTCTTGCCATCTCGTGAACTGCATCGTGAATAGCATCAAGACCCTGCTCCTTTGCCATTTTAGCAAGCTGAGTTTTGCCAAGTGTAGCACCATTTTCTGCAGATGCTCTCATCTCAAGATTCTTCTTAGTTGAGTTCGTAACAACCTCACCAAGCATTTCGGCAAATCTTGCTGCGTGATCAGCTTCTTCATAAGCTGCCTTTTCCCAATAGAGACCGATTTCAGGATAGCCCTCTCTGTAAGCTACTCTTGCCATTGCAAGATACATACCCACCTCTGTGCACTCACCATTAAAGTTGTCACGAAGACCCTGAACAACAGCCTCATCAACACCATCGATAATACCTACCTGATGCTCAGCTGCCCAAGATGTTACACCTTCTTTTCTTTCTTCCATCTTTGCACCGCAAACAGGGCAAACATCAATTGGTTCGTCACTCTCATAGCCGCAAACAGGGCAATAATACTTCTTAGCCATTTTAAATTACTCCTTTAAATTAAAAATTATTATCTGCAGCAGCTGCATAAGCCACTGTAATAAACATCTCTTTGTCTGATTTCAAAGCCTTCAATACCTGATACCTTTGTGTCATCACATTTAAAATCATATATTTTTCCACAGCTTTCACACCTGAAATGGCCATGAAAACTTGTATCGGCATCATATCTGATTTTTTCATTATCAATTTTAACAGGTATCAGCAGTCCACAATCTGCCAGAACCTGCAGGCAGTTATAAACTGTAGTTTTAGAAAAGGACGGATGCGCCTTAACAACACTGTTATACACTGTTTCAACATCGGGATGGATTCGGTTTTCAATAAGGAATTTATAAACCGCAATACGCTGAGGTGTTGCCTTGATACCCTTTTGCTTAAAGATATCTGCAATTTCTTTTGTATTCACTCCCACACCATCCTTGTAATTATTATCATTTTGTAATGATTACAATTTAATTATACAATTTTTCCAAATTTTGTCAATAGATTATTTACCAAAATTTGTTATTTTCTTCGCTATATTCAAATCCCGCTGAGTTTAGCTTTTCACAAAGCTCATTTTTATCAATATTCATATCCTCGCAAAGCGCATCGAGATTTGAATAAAAATCTCTGAGCTTAAGATTAATAACACTTAAAAGCATAAAAGGATCATTGGGCAGCTCCATCATTCTCTCCTTATCTAAAATATAGTATATAATATACATAATAAACTATCACAATAAAATAATTTTTTCAAGAAAATATGCTTATTTAATGTTGATTAATTACATAATATATGCGATAATATTATGTATTTTATTGGCAATTTTAAAAATATAGGTGAAAATATGACAGATTATAACAAATTAGCAGATTTATTATTTCCGGATATAGACAAGACACCTGATTATTACGAAGAGCTTTATCCACAGAGAAATCTAAAGGAGGGTGCAAGGGTTACAAGGCTTGCACCAAGCCCTACAGGATTTCTTCATTTCGGAAATCTTTTTACAGGCACCGTGGCATACAAAACAGCAAAGGCAACAGACGGAATATTTTTTGTTCGTGTTGAGGATACTGACCAAAAAAGAAAAATCGACGGTGCTGTTGAGGTAATGCTCAAGGGCCTTGCCGCATATGATGTCGCTCCTGACGAGGGTGTTATGGTTGATGGTACTGAGCAGGGTAATTATGGTCCATACTATCAGAGTCAGCGCAAAGAAATTTATCAGACATATGCAAAATCACTTGTTGAACAGGGACTTGCCTATCCTTGCTTCTGCTCTGCTGAAGAGCTTGAAGAAATCAGATCCCAGCAGGAAAATGAGGACATCAAAGGCTACTATGGCAGATATGCAAAATGCCGCAATCTTTCATTTGATGAAATCAAAGCAAATATCGACGAAGGAAAGACATGGACACTGCGTCTTAAATCTCCCGGCGATATAACTAAAAAGTGCTATTTTGATGATATGATAAAAGGCAAAATTGAGATGCCTGAAAATGTTATAGACGTTGTTCTTCTTAAAACAGACGGAATTCCAACCTATCATTTTGCACATGCAATCGACGATCATCTTATGCGCACAACTCATGTTGCACGAGGTGATGAATGGATTGCATCTGTACCGCTGCACCTTCAGCTGTTCAAGGTGCTTGGCTTCAAGCCTGTTAAATACGCACATGTTGCACCGATTATGAAGGCTGAGGGCGAAGGCAAACGTAAGCTGTCAAAGAGAAAAGACCCTGAGGCAGCAGTTACCTATTACATTGAAGAAGGCTTTCCGTCAGCATCTGTAAATGAGTATATGATGACAATTATGAACTCAAACTTTGAAGACTGGCGCAGAGCAAATAAGGATGCTGACATTAACAAATTCCCATTCAATTTAAAAAAGATGTCTGTATCGGGTGCACTTTTTGATATGGTTAAACTGACCGACGTATCAAAAAATGTCATCAGCGTAATGCGTGCGGAAGAAGTATTCAGTCAATCATATGAATGGGCAAAGGAATTCAACAAAGAGCTTGCTGCACTTTATGAACAGGACAAGGCTTATGCAACCGCCGTTCTGAACATTGACAGGGGTAATAAAAAGCCTCGTAAAGATATAGCAAAATGGTCGGATATCCCTGACTACATCAGCTATATGTATGACGAAAGTTTTGAAGAAAATTATGAACTCACAGGTAATGCAACACCTGCTCTTGCAGTCGAGGTATTAAAGCTTTACAAGAATATTGTTGACACAAATGACGATAAGGATACATGGTTTGAAAAAATCAAGAGCATCTGTGAACCTGTAGGCTGTACCCCTAATGTTAAGGAGTTCAAGCAAAATCCTGAAGCTTTCAAGGGTCACGTTGGCGATGTTTCAACAATAATCCGTGTTGCACTTACAGGAAGAACCAACACACCTGACCTTTGCTCAATCACATCACTTCTTGGGGCAGAAAGAGTACAAAACAGAATTGAAAAAGCAATCAAACATTATGAGGAGGTAAAATGATGGCTGAGGTAAATAACGCAGAAGAAAAAATCATTAACTCTAATTTTATACACGATTTTATCGACGAAGATTTGCAGGAAGGAAAATACCAGGCTATCCAAACTCGCTTTCCTCCCGAGCCAAATGGCTATCTGCACATTGGTCATGCCAAGGCAATCTGTATCAATTTCGGTGTAAAGGACAAATATAAGGGAGTATGCAATCTTAGATTAGACGATACAAACCCTACAAAAGAGGATACAGAATATGTTGATGCAATTATGGAGGACATTAAGTGGCTCGGCTTTGACTGGGACAATGTTTACTACGCATCAGACTATTTTGATTTCCTTTATGAATGTGCAATAAAGCTCATTAAAAAGGGTAAAGCATTTGTATGCGAGCTCACACCTGAGCAGATGAGAGAATACAGAGGCACACTCACACAGCCCGGTAAGAATTCGCCATACAGAGACAGAAGTGTTGAAGAAAACCTTGATTTGTTTACCAGAATGACAAACGGTGAATTCCCAGAGGGCAAAATGGTGCTCAGAGCAAAAATTGATATGGCATCACCTAACCTGAATATGCGTGATCCTATCATCTACAGAATTATGTATGCTCACCACCACAGAACCGGCGACAAATGGTGTGTATATCCTATGTATGATTTTGCACATCCACTTTCAGATGCTTATGAGAGGGTAACCCATTCACTGTGCTCACTTGAATTTGAAAATCACAGACCGCTTTACGATTGGTTTGTAAATGAGCTTATAGATTGGGAAAAGCCCAGACAGATTGAGTTTGCTCGAATGAATCTCAATTACACGCTTACATCAAAGAGAAAATGCTTAAAGCTTGTACAGGATAATATTGTATCCGGATGGGATGACCCGAGAATGGCTACACTCAGCGGTATGAGAAGAAGAGGTTATCCTGCTGAAGCAATTCGTGATTTCTGTGAAAGAATCGGTGTGTCAAAGGCATACAGCGTTATCGACTTCGCTTTGCTTGAGGCTTGTGTACGTGATAATCTCGGTGCAAATTCACCAAGAGCAATGGCTATTATTGACCCACTCAAGCTTGTTATAGACAATTATCCTGAGGATAAGACTGAAGATATTGAGTGTGAATATCATCCTGACCATCCTGAATACGGCTCAAGAACCATGCCGTTCTCAAAGGAGTTATGGATTGAGAAAAATGACTTTATGATTGAGCCGATTAAAAAGTACAGACGTCTTTTTGTTGGCAATGAGGTGAGACTTTATAAGGCTTATTTCGTAACCTGCACAGGCTATGACCTTGATGAAAACGGTGAGGTTTGCTGTGTTCACTGCACATACGATCCGGCAACACTCGGCGGTGATGCACCTGACGGAAGAAAGGTTAAGGGTACAATTCACTGGGTATCTGCAAAGGACAACTGCCCTGCACAGATCAGACTTTATGAAAGACTGTTCAATGTTGAAAATCCAAGTGACGAGGAGGGCGTAAGCTCATTTGAGGATAACCTCAATTCTGATTCACTTGTTATTGCGAACGGATATGTTGAAAAAGCACTTGCAGACTGCAAAGCAGGTGCAAAATATCAGTTTATGAGAAATGGATATTTCTGCAAGGACAAGGATTCAACAGATGATATGGCAGTGTTCAACAGAACAGTTGCCCTGCGTGACAGCTTTAATAAAAAGAATAATTGATAAAAACAGGAGCTGTTATATAACAGCTCCTGTTTATTGTTATTTAATAGCAAAAATTATTATTTATCTTAATAATTTATCAAAGTAATATTGACAAATACAATACTATATGATAGCGTAATACTAAGACGTTCTATGCATAGAGTGTCTTGGTATTATTTTTATAGGAGATATATTATGAAAATCAGCAAAGAGCTGCTGACGGGCAGCACGCCGACATTGGTTCTTTCCGTCATTGAGAAGGAAGATATGTATGGCTACAAGATTATAAAAGAGCTTGAAAAACGCAGTGACAATGTCTTCTGTTTAAAAGAGGGTACGCTCTACCCAATTCTCCATTCGCTTGAAAAAGAAAAATTCACAGAAAGCTACTGGCAGGTTGCTGACGGCAGAAAAAGAAAATATTATCATATAACAAAGAAAGGTCTGCACCACTTGGCGGAAAAGAAAAAGGAATTCAAAGAATATACTGTTTCTGTCGCTAAAGTGCTTAATTTTGCACAATGAATAAAGAGGATTACATAAAAGGTGCCACATCAAAAATTTTTAATCACAGCCACAAAAAAGCCGTGCAGACAGAACTGGCTGACCATATTCTCAATGCACAGGGATTTAATGAAGAAATCGGATATGAAGCTGAGGCTGCTGAGAATTTAGCAGTTGAAAGAATGGGTGACTATGAAGAAATTGCAGAAAACCTCGGTACACTTCATAATGATTTCTACACTCCGATTGGTGACATAATCGCTTTTATCATATGGCTTGCAGGGCTCATCGGAACATATTACCTGCTGAATAAATACATATTCGGCGACTTTTGTGCAATGCCGATTACACTTGCGGCAATATGCCTGAGCTGTGTCGTATTTTTTATCAGTGCAGGTTTTATGCTCAAGCGCAACAGACTGCCTGTGATCATCGGTAACTTCCTTTGCGGCGGTGCAACATCGGTATTTATATATTTTTTACTTAAAAATATAATTGCTCAAGTGTATAACAATATCCATAATCTTTATGAATTGATAGTCAACTCAAATATTGCAACAGTAACTGCTCTTCCAAACAAAAAAGCTGCTATTGCATTAATCGTATTAAGCCTATTCATACTGCTGCCGATATCTGTTTCACTGATTTATTATGTAAAATATCATACAAATAACAATACACTATTCGATAACCATATTAAAAGGTTTTTCAAAAATCTTTCATTTGTAGTATCCATTGCTTTTATCGTTTGCACAGTATTTTTCGGATATAAATTTTTCACGATTCAAAATGATTTATATAATGAATACAAAAATGCTTATCAGGATACGCTGAATATGTGTAGGGAATGCAAAACCTTTGATGAATTGAGTGACTATATTTCATCAGGCAAAGCAGGCTTTATTGATGAAGACAAACTTTTTGTATCAAAAAAAAATAATGAAACTATAAATGGTTACAGGTACAAAAATAATCTTATTGAAATAAATATTGAACGAAAATTTGAATCATCAGAAGACTATGACTATCAATTTTTATATGGCAGTATGGTGCCCTCAAATATGCCAAACGAGTATGAATATCAGTTTATTTTTTCGCTGGCAAATCAAGAACTGTTCAATGGGAGTCTGGATTCATTATCGTTGAGAAAGTATAAAGTAAATGATAATGAACTTGATGAAATCGCATTATTTGATATGAAAGAGCATTCGCTTGACGATAACATAGAATTTTACTCAGCTCATATACCTACCATATTAGCGGCCTTTCCGGCTAAAAGCAGTAATAATTATGATACTTATCAATTCACATATATATCAGGCAAAGGCAAATATAAATATACTGATGTAATTAAAATAATAAATTATCCCGAATACTTTAAAGAAATAAAAAAACGTCAATTAGAAATCAGCGAAATCATTAAGAACAACCCCAATAGTTCTTTTGAAGAAATTGCAAAGCTCACAAACACAACCCTAGTTAAACCGGATGTTTCATTTGAGGATTATTCAATGGCAGTCGGTGTATTGGGCTCATTCTTTGATGATTATAAACAGGAGATATTGGATGAATATTATTCTCTGTATGAATTCAGGGTTACAGATGATTTATATTTTACATTGACGTCTAAACCATATGAATATGTAAACTTTGTTTCCCCTGATGTTACTTTTTCACTTTCAGAACTGAAGATTACTTCTATTGATAAACTGAAATATTTTTCTATTATTCCTTTGACAGAAAATGCAAAATATATTTCATTTGATTCAGAGCCTTTCAAAAAAGTAGGCCTTTATGGTAAAGGCTATTATGCAAAGAATGGTTTGGTTTATGATTATACAAGAATCCCCTATTTTGAAGAAAACGGAACAAGATATAAATTGTATATGATTGATGTTGACCCGGGTGATATGAGCGGATATATCAAAACATATTACCTTGTAAATGAAAAGAGCGAATTATACAAGGCTGATGATTGCTTTATTGATTCCAACGGATATTTGTTTATTGATACATATCATCGTCTGAAAGTACAGGATGACGGCTTGATATATAGTGATTCAAACGGCAATACCTACACGAAAGCGCTTGAGACAAGCTGGGATGAAAATGGTAATATTCTACCCTTTGATGAATATTTGGATTAACTGAAAAATTAATAAATAAGAAAAACGAATGGGGGGTCTTATAAGACCTCCCATTCACCATACATTATACTTTATTTCAAAAATCCGTTTACAATCTGCTCTTCTGCTTCCTCTGCTGTCAGTCCGAGGGTCATAAGCTTGATGATCTGCTCACCTGCAATTTTGCCGATTGCCGCCTCGTGGATAAGCGCTGCATCAAGATCATTTGCTGTAATTTCGGGAATTGCACTGATAACAGCTTCACCCATTATGATTGCATCACATTCCGAATGACCTGAGCACTTATTATTGCCATTGATTTTTGA
Organism: uncultured Clostridia bacterium; assembly: GCA_947176035.1. Lineage (GTDB taxonomy): Bacteria > Bacillota > Clostridia > Oscillospirales > Acutalibacteraceae > Eubacterium_R. The sequence continues at coordinate 33,700 of CAMWPJ010000007.1, forward strand.
CAAAAACACCTGCTTTGATTTGTCCTTGGCAACCGAACGGGAAATTACATTTGCACTTGAGTTCTCACCGTCCATATCCACTTCAAAGGTGGTTTCGGCAAACTGACTGCCGTGGGTCATCAGCTTTTCTGTAATAATAATTTTTGCATCGTCAGCAAGCCTTGCTTTGGTAAAACGCTTTGTAGAATCAATGCCTTTAATCTGCACAGTTTCCATTTCAAGGCTACCGCCCTCATCAATCTCAACAATGGTCTGCGGGTTCATAATTCTTTCGCCATTGCCGTCACCACTGCCGTAATGCTTTTCGACATACTTTACCTTGGCATTTTTGCCGATATGGAAGGTGTGAATACCATTATGCTTTGAAAGCTTGTCGCCTGCATTGTGAATACCACAGCCTGCAACGATAACAACATCGGCATTTTCGCCTACATAAAAATCGTTATAAACACATTCCTCAAGTCCGCTTTCACTTATGATTACAGGAATATGCACACTCTCTTTTTTCGTATCAGGCTTAATAATAATATCAATACCCTGCTTGTCCGTCTTTGTAACAATATCAATATTCGCAGTTGTATTTCTGCCTGCACTTGTACCGTTTGAGCGGATATTATATGCACCGCTCGGCACCTCGTGCAGGTCAGCAACCTGCTCTAACAGTGTTTTCTGAATCTCATCCATATGTTATCCCTCACTTTTCCTCTGAATAAAACCGGCAGCCGTCAGCATTACCAAGCACCTGACAAAGCATATTATCCCTTGTACCGCTTGACTGCAGTTTACCATTTGCAAGCACAACAATTTCATCGGCAATTTTTAAAATACGTTCCTGATGAGAAATAATGATAATTGTATTTTCCTTTTTGGACTGCAACTTTTCAAATACCTTAATCAGATTATGGAAGCTCCACAAATCAATACCTGCCTCAGGCTCGTCAAAAACAGAAAGCGGTGTTTTTCTTGCAATGACACCTGCAATCTCGATTCTCTTAAGCTCACCGCCGGAGAGACTGCCGTCAACATCACGATTGATGTAATCCCTCGCACACAATCCAACCTCTGAAAGGAATTCACACGCACCTGCTGCTGAGAGTCTTTCACCTGCTGCAAGACGAATCAAATCAATAACCTTAATGCCTTTGAATCTTACAGGCTGCTGAAAGGCATAGCTTATACCAAGATTTGCACGCTCTGTTATGCTAAACTCAGTTATATCCTGACCGTTATATAAAATTTTGCCTGCTGTCGGTTTTTCAATACCTGCAATCAGCTTTGCAAGGGTTGACTTGCCACCGCCGTTAGGACCGGTAATGACAGTCAGCTTATTATCCTCGATAGTATAATTAAGATTATCTATAATGACCTTTTCTCTGCCGTTTTCCTCAACGCTGAAGGTAAGGTCCTTAAATTCAAGCATTTATATCGCTCCTTTTATAATATATAAATATTATTACATTCTTTTAGCA